>CAOJEC010000034.1 GCA_948433885.1 uncultured bacterium
TTTGGGACATAATCAAATACTAACACTTAAGACATTATCATATACTAATCAAAGTTGTACGCATATTTTTAGGACGATAACTTGACAAATGCGACAATAATGTTATAATACACTCACTTTCGATTAAAAGTGAGGTTTTATTATGTTGAATTATAGAAGTGGTAAAGAAAAATTCAAACCCAATGAATTGGGCTGTTTATATGTCTCTCGAGATAATATGAATGACGAAAAGAGACCTGTCATTTACATAGGCGGTCAAATTGAACATAGATGTCATGTCCTAGAACAAACTGGTTTTACGGGCGATCCAGGTCACAACATGTTTTCGGGTAATTGGTTTTATGATTATCCCATTTTTGGATACGATAAAAGCAAAGTAAATGCAAAGAACATGACAGACAATTTTTTGCGGGCTCTAGACATGTCAGGATTGCAAGAAATTGACCTAGTTACCGAATCCTTTGGAGGCATAATCGCTGCTTATGCAAGTAAAGATCCACGCATACATCAAATTTATGCGGTTCATCCGCCTATCACAGGTACACCACTCGCAGATGTAAGTAAAATGCTAAAGTATAAAGAACTCTTTACCAAGAGAGAAAAACTTCTTTTACTGATGGTCAAAAAATTGATCGACTCTTCTTACGGTTTTGAACAAGAAAACAATACAGGTGCAATCCTCACTGATGTAGACCTCGATAAACTTCTCGTCATAGGAAGTACATTGGATATGGAAACTGAAAAGAATAACTTAGCCAAAATGATGTACGATATTATCTTAAAATACACTGGCAAAAAAAGTGATGGAGCTGTTATCTTCGACGAAGATCAATTCAAAAAGTTCGGTATAAATTATTTGAGAGAACCTCACGGACTCAATCACCTCGACGCGGGTAGTGAAGAAAATTTGTTGGCAGTTAAAGAATTAGTTGAAGGTGAAAAAGATTCAAATGCTCTATTCAAATACTATTTGGAATCTTTCATGTTGGCCAAGACTAATGGTGATGTGTTCGCACAAACTTTATGGAAGAAAAAGATACTATCTCATCGAATAAAAGAAGATGACATCCTGAGTGTTTTAAAAGGCGAATTAGACAAAGCCTTGATTTCATCGGACGAACTTTCGATCGACTATTGGATTTCTTCGATCAAAGATGTAATCACAGCCGAAATGGCGACAAAATCTATCGAAACACCTAAAATACTTAGTAACGCTCCTGTGAAATAAAAACTCGGGCGAAAATTGATTTAAATCATCAATTATGTTATAATTACATCGTTGGTGATTTTTTAATGAAAGAAACTATTATTGAGATGGAAAAATATGCAAAGGAATATAATGTTCCGATTATAGAAAAGGATTCCATCAAATTCATAATGAAATATATCAAACTGAACAATGTCAAAAAGATACTAGAAATAGGTACGGCCATCGGTTACAGTGGTATTTTGATGGTAAGTGCCAATGAAGGAACCGAATTGACGACCATCGAACGCGACGAAAAGCGCTATATGGAAGCTTTAAAAAACGTCAAAAAATGTGGTTTGGAGAAACAGATAGAAATAGTATTCCAAGATGCACTAGATGTCAACTTGGTCGGTCGTACATACGATTTGATCTTCATCGATGCAGCCAAAGGACAATACATCAAATTTTTCGAGAAGTTCAGCCATTACTTGAGTCCAAATGGAGTCATCATCTCCGACAATATCAATTTCCATGGTTTGGTCGGCAATCGCGATGAATCCATGAGCAAAAATCTGAATAGCCTAGTATCAAAAATAGAAAATTATATCGAATTTTTGAAAACAAATAAGGAGTTTACAACTAAGATTTACGATATCGGTGATGGACTTAGTGTAAGTTATAGAAACAATGATGAAAAAAGATAAAATTCTCTTATGCATACAAAATTTGAGTGATTTGGAAGACTACGAGAAGTTGGGTGTGACTAACTTCCTTTTTCCTTTGAAAGATTACTCTATAGGATACACAACATTTTCCTTCGATGAAATAGAAAAAACCGATAGAAAAGCGTACATTTTGGTAAATAGACTCCTCACGGATGACGAAATAGACGAGTTTTTAAAATTGACCGTTCCTAAAAACGTAATAGGCTTCATCATCGAGGATACAGGATTATACGTCGTCCTCAAAGATAGAGGATATACTCTCATAAATTATCAAAATCATCTGAATGCTAATTGGAAGACAGTTTGTTATTGGCTCGATCATTTCGATAGCTCCATCATCTCTACCGACATTACGGAAGATGAAATCGTCACAATAGTCGATAAGGCAACGAAACCATTGGTCTTATACGCTTTTGGTTATCCGATGATCATGTATTCCCGTAGAAATCTAGTGTCCAACTACTACGATAATTTCGCACTCGACCCAAAAAGGGAAGTTACTCTCAACGATCCAAAAGGTGAATTTTCTTTCAGATTGAAGGAAACCGAGGGTGGTACGGCTTGTTTCGATGATAAAATATTGGATACTCGTTCTTTGATAGAAAAACTTCCAGACGAAAAAATCATGTTTTATCTAGTGAACACCGAACATATCGATAAATCAGACGTGAACAAAGCGATTCTCGGCGAAAAAGTGGCGAATACGACACGCGGATTTTTAGATAAAGCAACCGTCTATAGAATAGGTGATTTGAAATGATAGAATTGTTGAGTCCTGCAGGCGACAAAGAAAGATTGTTCTTCGCTTTCCTCTATGGAGCAGATGCCGTCTACTTGGGAGGTCCAAAGTATGGTCTTCGTGCCAATGCTACTAATTTTACTTTGGAAGAATTGAAAGAATGGGTAGAATTTTCTCATCAAGCAGGAAAAAAAGTTTATGTAACAGTCAACATCGTCTTCCATAATAGTGATTTGCAAGGCTTAGAAGAATACTTGCGATATTTGAAAGATATAGAAGTTGATGCCATCATAGTGAGCGATCCCGTAGTATTACAAACAATAGAAGAAAGTGGTATCGATCTAGAAATACATCTTAGTACCCAAGCGAGCACATTGAATTCACGAGCAGCCAAATTTTACATAGACCGTGGTGTTAAACGCATCGTTTTAGCTCGCGAAGCTTCGAAGAATGACATCTCACGTATCAAAAAAGAAACTGGAATAGACATAGAATGTTTCATCCAAGGAGCAATGTGTACTTCGATGAGTGGACGATGTGTCTTGTCGAATTATGCTACCAATAGAGATTCGAATAGGGGCGGATGTGCTCAAGTTTGTCGTTGGGCTTTTCTGAGTGAAGATACGAACGAATTTACCATCATGCCCAAAGATCTCAATATGATCAACGAAATTGAAAGCATGATAAACATCGGTGTAAATTCCTTTAAAATAGAGGGACGAATGCGTTCCATTTATTACATAGCGACAGTCCTTCATACTTATAGATCAATCATCGACCGTATAGAAAAACACACATTGACCGAGGAATACTTGCGCTATGCGACGAATATTATAAATAGAGTTGCCAATCGCGAGTCGATAAGCCAATTTTACAATTCTATCCCCGGTCCGGAAGGTGAGTACTTCAGTGGCCGCAAAGAAGAATCGAATCAAGACTTTTTGGGATTGGTCAAGTCTTCAGATGGCGAATATGCTACTTTGGAAGTACGCAATTATTTCAAAGTCGGAGACGTCGTGCAAGTATTCGGACCATCCATGGATACAATCGAATTTAAAATAGAAGAAATACTAGACGAAGACCAAAATCATTTGGAATTTTGTAATCACCCTAAAGAAATCGTCAAAATTAAAACATCTTACGATCTCGAAGAAAATAGCATGATGCGTACAAAAGTATTTGACATTTTTAAAGAAATCTAGTATCATTAGTTCGACCGAAAATGAGGCAACTTATTTGATTAATACGATACAAAATGAAAGAGTGATATATTTATGACAAAAAAAGAAGAATGCTTGATGACAGCAGATGGTTTTTTAGCGTTAGAAGAAGAACTCAACGAACTTAAAACGGTCAAACGTCCACAAGTGATAGAAGCAATCAAAGATGCGAGAGCACAAGGTGACTTATCTGAAAACGCCGATTATGACGCAGCACGTAACGATCAAGCGGTGCTAGAAGCGAGAATTAAAGAATTAGAACACATGATCGACCACGCAAAAATCATCGAAGGCGGTACAAAAGGAGTCGTAAGTTTGGGATCGACTATCAAAATAAGCTACATCGATGACGATGAAGAAGAAGAATACAAGATCGTCGGTTCTCTCGAAGCTAATCCTTTCGAAAATCGCATTTCAAACGAATCTCCGATAGGAAAAGCTGTTTTGAATAAAAAAGAAGGCGACATCGTGTCGGTCGAAAGTCCAAATGGATCTTACGATGTCAAAATAATTTCTATCGACTAGTTTTGAAGATAAAGATATAGACCTCTAGGTCTTTTTTTGTTATAATTGTGTTCAGGTGATTTTTTATGCAAGCAACGCGCAGTGAACTTAGAATAAAGATAATGACTATACTGTATCAAATCGAAATATATAAAACGGGAAAAATTCCTTATGATGTCGATGCATGCATAAAAGAAAATACGAGCATCGATAACGAATTTGTCAAAGAAGTCGTCTATGGAGTCAATACATATTATGAAGAACTTTCCGAAGAAGCCAACAAATACTTGGACGGATGGCGCATAGATAGATTGGACAAGACGGGCGCTAGTGTCCTTCGCATGGCATTATACGAACTAAAATACATGGATACACCACGAATCGTCGTCATCAACGAAGCTATCGAACTAGCCAAAAAATATTCGGACGAGCCTGTTCGCAAAATGATCAATGCCGTACTCGATAAATATATAAAGGACCACGAATAGATGGCCAATTTTATAACAGTCAGTGCACTGAATAACTATTTAAAAAGAAAATTTGATGCAGATGTACACTTGGGTCACGTTTATTTGAAGGGTGAAATATCGAACTGCAAAATTCACTCACGTGGACACATCTATTTCAGTTTAAAAGATGAAACGAGTGTCATAAGTGCCATAATGTTCGACCGTGACGCTAAAATGATCAACTTCGAGCCGAAGGACGGGACGAAAGTTTTTGCCGAAGGTAAAGTAACCGTTTACGAAGGCTCAGGAAAATACCAAATCGTCGTTTCGAAGATGCAACCCGATGGAATAGGGGAATTGTACATAGCCTACGAGAAACTAAAAAAAGAGCTCGAAAAAGAAGGTCTATTTAAACCCGAATATAAAAAGCCGATTCCAAAATATCCGAAGAGAATAGGCATCGTGACCGCGCCGACAGGGGCAGCAATAAGAGATATCTTGAGTACCATCAAAAGAAGATTTCCGATAGCCGAGACGATATTGTTCCCGGCCCTAGTACAAGGAGAAAACGCCAAAACTAGCATAGTAAATCAAATAAATGCCGCTCAAAACTACGAGTTGGATGTTCTGATCGTCGGACGAGGCGGAGGATCTATCGAAGATTTATGGGCTTTCAATGAAGAAATCGTTGCTCGAGCCATATACGCGTCGAAAATTCCAACGATCAGTGCCGTCGGACATGAAGTAGATTTCACGATAGCCGACTTTGTAGCCGATTTGAGGGCACCGACACCGACAGGAGCAGCAGAAATTGCCGTGCCAAACATGATGGACGTATATAAACTTCTCGAAAACTTTAAAATAAGACTTCAAACTAATGTCACAAAAAAGATCGAGTTCGGTACAAAAAAGTTGGAATCTTTAAAAAATGCATACGTTTTAAAAAATCCGATGGCAGTATACGAAGTAAAGGAACAAAAATTGTCCATTTTGATGGATAAATTGGAAAGTTGTACTCTTACCTTACTAGAATCTAGCCGTGCATCTTTGGCAAATATCGTTGGCTCCTACGTATTAAAAAATCCTTTATCGTTTTACGAAAAGGACAAAGAAAAACTATCGACATTGGATACGAGACTACGCATGGCCATCAAAACATATTCACAAAATAGAACGTCGCAGTACGAATTACTTTTAGAAAAAATGGAACTTTTGAATCCATTGGGAATTTTAAAAAAAGGGTATGCTGTCGTCAGTAAAGACGATGCGACACTGACCGACGTCGATAACCTCAAAAAGAACGATACGATAAATATACGCCTTCATCGAGGCAGTATTATTGCAAAAGTAGAAGAGACAAAGGAGATATAGAAAAATGAAAGAAGAAAATAAAAACAAAGAAAAGACATTCGAAGAAAACATTCTAGAACTAGAAAATTTGGTAAAAAAATTGGAAACCGGTAATTGTCCTCTCGATGAAGCGATCGAATTATTTACTGAAGGTATGCATCTTGCTAAGTTGTGTGGTGACAAATTGACTACTGCTACGGAGAAGGTTAACAAAATTTTGACCGAAAATGGTACTTTAGAAGATTTCCAAACACCTATAGAATAAAAAAAGACACGAAGTCTTTTTATTTTGTCGAACCGAATCCTCCTAGGCGTTCCCCACCTGACACATCATCGTCTACAATCAAAAATTTTTGGAAGACGACTTGTCCTATGTATTCGCCTTTTTTGATAGTGACAGGTTCACTTCCCATGTTGTAATATGCGTACATGAATTCGCCATCGGTGTCGGGGTTTCCATAATAATCCGCATCGATGATGCCTATACCATTTGCCAACAAAAGATGCTTTTTAAAAGGAGTCGAACTTTTCGCTGCCAACATATACCACTCATCTTCTTGACAATAAGCTTTGAGCCCCGTATGAACTAGTGTAGGCTTACACCCTGGGACAAATGGTTCGATGACGACATCTTCTGCCGCTTCTACATCGTATCCCGCACTATGCTTCGTCTTACGAACTGGAAGATTGATGCTTTTATTTTCCCAACCTTTGGCAACTTCAAAACCACGTATTTTTTCATTTTTCATCATAAAATTTTACCTCACTTACTCAATTATACCAAACAAAAAAGTTATTTTCCATAATATGACAAGATAAAAATCGGCCAAAAAGTCCACACTAATATTGGAAGTGATATAACATGAAAAACATAATGAAGACGGCCTTTTTGGCACTTTTAATGACAGCTACTCCTTTGGAAGCTTTGGCTTATTCTAACTACGTAATACCGGGAGGAGAATCGATAGGCATCGAAATAAGTTGTGATGGAGTGATGATTGTCGGTTTCTATAAAATAAATGGCAAATTGAATAAAGGTATACCGAATCTAAAAGTAGGGGATAGAATAACCAAAGTCGACGGTGTAGATGTAAATACAGTCGATGTACTTGTCGGAGAAATGGAAAAACACGTCGATGAAGGTCGTGTAGAACTCACTGTTTTGAGAGATGGTAAGACTAAGAATTTCGAGTTAGAACTTGTAAAAGAAGATTCTACATACAAGACAGGACTGTATGTCAAAGACGAAATAACTGGTATAGGAACTCTTACTTATATAGATCCTGAAACTCGTATATACGGTGCTTTAGGTCACAATATCGTCGAAACCAACACCAATCGAACGGTCGAAGTGCGAACGGGATCTATTTTCCGAAGTAGCATTACGAGTATCGATCGAAGTATCTCGGGAACGCCGGGAGGAAAAAATGCCAAATTCTATTCTTCCGACACGTTCGGCAGTGTAAAAAAGAATATTGCTTCGGGAATATATGGTGAATACACTGAAGATTTACCTGAAAAAGAGACCTTAGAAGTGGCCGAGCCGTCCGAAATAGAGACAGGATCTGCAAAAATTTATACTGTATTGAAGGGCGAAGATGCCGGTGAATACGAAATAGAAATAACCAAAGTCGATGCATCTAATAAAACTAAAAATATTTATTTCAAGGTGACTGATGAAGAACTTCTATCTAAGACTGGCGGCATAGTACAAGGAATGAGTGGCAGTCCGATTATCCAAAATGGAAAGATAATAGGAGCAGTGACACACGTCGTCATATCGAATCCGACCAATGGCTATGGAATAAGTATCACAAAGATGCTCGAAGATGGAGAAAATACTAAATGATAAAAATTATTGAAAATTATTCCAAATTATTTTTTCTCAAATACCGACTTATACGCAGTTGGTATTTTTATTGTAAAGTATCAATAACTTAACTACCATAGTAGAATGTAAATATTATAAACATTTTTTATATAAAAAATGTAATTTCACTATAAAAGTCTTTATTTATGGGTATGTGTGAAAGTTTCTAATAAAATTTTACTACTAATTTACTACTTTTGAAATTGAATTTAAAAAGAATTTCATATTTTTGGGTTTCTATAATATTAAAAATATGTTATCCTATATTTAGGAGGCAATTATGGAACAAATAGTACAAAGAGTAATTCGAATAATGAATGCATCATATAATGTAAGTTATGATCAAATTGTAGCCATGTCAGAACAAACTAAAGCACTAGCAGAACAAATAGTTTTAATATTTGGAGTAGAAACAGTATCAAGTATGGGAGATTTAGAAATTTTAAAACTAGGGAAACTAATAGATACTGGATTTTCAATGGGGTTTAAGACAGGTTTTAGACATGCTAAATCATCAATTGATAAAGGTAGAACAATATAATAAATATATTACATGGGTTTAATCCACAATTTTACAATTATCTTTTTTAATAATTATTAAACTTTGCTACATGCTTCATGCTACATAATAAGGGTAATACTAGTCCTTATTATGGCGAGGACTTTGTGGCTACACCACTAGCCTCGCTTATAATATATTAACTACTATGTCACTGCATAGTAGTTTTTAAAAATATTACACATTTTAATCATATAAGAAATCAATACTATAAAATTTACTACTAATTTACTACCTTTGAAAGTGAAAATATAAGAACTTATGAAAATATATGTGACTATTTTCTAAAAGCAAAAATATTATAAATACTTATAAATAAAGATTATAACGACATTTAAGAACATATAAAAGAATAATCAAAAATTACTATATTTTTGGCTTAAAAAGGGGAACTCAAAATAGACTTTTCAACAAAACGCTTTTTCGTTGCAATTGCAACAAATATTCGGTCGCGATTGATGTTATACTGAATGCAATAAAACATAGGAGGAAGTAAAATGAAAGTAATTAAAAGAGATGGAAAAAAAGTCGATTTTGACGGCGAGAAAATAGCTCTCGCCATTAGAAAAGGCTTTATAAATGCTATTACCAATATAGCCTACAACGAAGAAGATCATAATAAGGTATATCAAGCGGTGATGGAAGATATCGAAAAAGAATACGACGCTGAAAGCGAAATACCTATTGAAAATATCCAAGACATGATCGAAAATCGACTCAAGTCCATGGGATACACTGCCATATACGAAGCATTCTCGAGATATAGATTCCGTAGAAGTGAATCTAGAAAATCATTTCAAAATCGTCAACATAAATTGATGAAAGCGATCGAAAATTTATCATTAAAAAGTGCTAGCGAAGAAGATTCCAAAAGAGATAATGCTAACGTCGACGGGAATACCCCGATGGGAACGATGCTACAATACGGTAGTACACTATCAAAGGAATTTGCAAAAAGTTACCTAATAAGTAGCCGCATTTCAGAGGCACACGACAAAGGTGACATATACATTCACGATATGGATTTCTTGCCGATGGGTACGACGACATGCTGCCAAATCGATTTGTCAAAATTGTTTGCTCACGGATTTTCTACCGGGCACGGTCACTTGCGTACACCAAAGGATATCATGAGTTATGCCGCACTCGCTGCAATTGCAATTCAATCTAATCAAAATGATCAGCACGGTGGACAAAGTATTCCAGCATTCGATTATTATATGGCACCAGGAGTAAGAATTACGTTTAAAAAAGAATTTAAGCAAGCTCTAAGTGAATACTTAGATTTGATGGAGAGCACTAAGAAAGTCGATTTCGATAAAATAGTTAAACAAATCGACGAATTACAAAGTATCGATATCAAAATGAGCGATTTCAAAGCTCACTTCGACAAGGACAAAAACATCGAAAAAATATTCAAAAAGGCTTACGATACGGCTTTGAAGAAAACGGAAAGAAAAACTTATCAAGCTATGGAAGGATTCGTTCACAATCTGAATACGATGCATTCTCGTGCTGGAGCACAAGTTCCATTCAGTTCCATCAATTTCGGAACAGACACATCAGCCGAAGGACGTATGGTCATCAAAAATTATCTTTATGCTTTGGATGCCGGGCTCGGTAAAGGAGAGACTCCAATATTTCCAATATCCATTTTCAAAGTTAAAGAGGGAATAAATTATTTCGATAAAGATCCGAACTTCGATTTATTCGAATTATCATGTAAAGTTTCGGCAAAAAGGTTATTCCCGAACTTCTCATTCTTAGATTCGCCATTCAACTCTCAATACTACAAGAAGGGCGATCCTAATACCGAAGTTGCATACATGGGGTGCCGTACTCGTGTAATGGGAAATGTAGCCAATCCGGATAAAGAGATTGCTACAGGTCGCGGAAACATGTCGTTCACATCGATAAATCTACCACGTCTCGGTATCAAACACGGGCTCATCACGAACGATAAAGCCGACATGGCTGCATTTTATAAAGAACTAGACGAAAAAATAGAACTTGTAAAAGATCAACTTTTAGAAAGATTTGCCATTCAATGCTCAAAGAAAAAATACAATTTCCCATTCCTCTTAGGAGAAGGACTATTTGTCGATAGTGAAAATCTTACTGATACGGATGACATAACACCGATCCTAAGAAACGGATCATTGGCAATCGGTTTTATCGGTTTAGCAGAATGTCTAACGGCGCTTATCGGTAAACATCATGGAGAATCGGAAGAAGCTCGTAAACTAGGATTTGAAATAGTCGAACACATGAGAGAACGTTGTGATTTGTTATCTAAAGAGTATAAACTCAATTTCACATTGCTCGCGACACCTGCTGAAGGTCTTTCAGGAGTATTCGTCGGTATAGATAAATCTATATACGGCATAATACCAGGAGTTACTGATAGAAAATATTATACGAACTCATTCCATGTACCAGTACATTATGATATAAGCATCATGGACAAATTGAAAATAGAAGGGCCATATCACGCATTGACAAACGGAGGACACATTTCATACATAGAAGTAGATGGAGACACCGTAAACAACTTAGAAGCCTTCAAAGCCATAGTTAGACATATGCACGATTGCCGCATCGGTTATGGTGCAATAAACCATCCAGTCGATAGAGATCCGGTATGTGGTTATACAGGTGTAATTGGAGACGTGTGTCCGGGTTGTGGTCGTCATGAATCGGAAGGTATCCCTATGGAAACAGTAGAAGCAACACGTAATGAATGCGCAAGTTGTTAAAATTTTAAAAAAGAAAAGGAGAATTTAATATGAAAAATGAAACAACAAAATTAGTAGGAGAAGGAATAGGATTCGAAAGAATAAGAAGAATTACAGGTTATTTAGTTGGAACAGTCGATAGATTCAACAATGCCAAGAGAGAAGAGGAAAGAAATAGACGCAAGCACAGTTTAGAAGGGTTAAAAACTTCAGCACAGTGAAAATCAGACTAGCAAGTACCCTTCAAAGCGATTCAGTCGTCGATGGATTAGGTATAAGGACAGTAATATGGACACAAGGCTGTGCACATGCGTGCCCGGGTTGTCACAATAAACAAACACACAATTTCGATGGTGGAGTAGAATTTGAACTAGAAGATATAAAAAAAGAAATAAGTAACCTCGTCGGTCAAACAGGTATAACATTTTCTGGGGGTGATCCTCTCTATCAAATAGAAGCTGTGATAGAACTTGCAAAATACATCAAAACATTAAATATGGACATTTGGCTATATACAGGCTTTACTTACGAAGAGGTGCTGAAAATGCCATTGGGAAAAGATCTTTTGAATTCTATAGACATCATGGTCGATGGAAAATACGAACTTGCTAAAAGATCTTTAGATGCTCCTTTTAGAGGATCGACAAACCAGCGCATCATAGACTGTAAAAAGACTGTATTGGAAGGCAAATTGGTATTAGTAGACGATTTGATGAAAAAAAGAAACACGCAGCCTCTTTTCCAAAAACCTGAAGGAATATTCATATAACTCACCACCGTGTGAGTTTTTTGCTGTATAAAATAATATATTTAAAAAGTTCACCATGAAGTGAACTATAATATTAAATTTAAGATTCCTTAGATACAGCCTTTAAATACTTTATTATATCCTCATTGCTGATTTGCAAAGCGAAAACTAATTTTGCAAAAGACACTATATTTGGTAAATGATTTTCATTTTCAATTCTTTGTATATTGCGTGTATCGATGTTGGTCAGTTCGGCCAACTTCTCCTGCGTATAACCGCGTAATAGCCTATATTCTTTGAACATTTTCCAGTCCTCCCTACGCTCATTATTCCATTTTAACATTCAATTATCCACGGCACGAATGCCGTTATTTTTCTTGACTATATTCCTATTAAGTGATATATTTTTATTACGGTAAGAATACCGTGTAAAATGGAAGTGACAATATGAATAAGAAAACAAAAAGAATGATATATACGATTGTTATAGCATTGATTATTACTATAATAGGGGCTTTATCTTATGCTTATTTCACGACAACAGGTACTGTTCAAAAACAGGATACTTCTTTGTCAATGGCAACTCTTTCTTTGAGGTTTGCCGACAACGATAATGGTATAGATGCCGAACTAGGTTTTGGTGAAACAGTCACCAAAAAGTTTTTGATCGAGAATACTGGAACTGCAGAAGCATCTCTCAGTTTGGATTGGAACAATATGATAAATACCTATTTGAATGGTAGTCTTACTTATAGACTAACATACAGCAACGAAGAAGATGGAGTATATGAAGAAATACTACCATCTAGCAATGTTCCAACTTCAGAAGAAGCAATTACTCAAACTATGGCAAGTGAATTATCAGTTCCCGTAGGAGAGACTTACTACTACAACTTAGAAATCACATTGAACAATTTACTAGATATAGATCAATCCGATGATTTAGATGCAATATTCACAACATCATTCGATGTAGGGCAACCTTTGAAATACAGATATTACAAACTTAGAATAGATCCAAATGGAGGATCATGGGGAGAGTTTACTTCATCACAAGAGTATTTGTTAAAGAATGAAGAGACAAAGACAATCGAAACTCCTACGAGAGTTGGTTACACATTCTCAGGATGGGATATCAAAGGAGTATCTTCAAGTCTAGAAGACAATTTGTTCACCATGGGAATAAGTGATGCTGAGTTAGTTGCCAGGTGGGAAGTTAAACAGTATCAACTTACGATCGATGCGAATGGTGGAACATATGGTGGAGAGACTAATCAAAATATAGATTACAATTCTTCGATAGAAGTATCAGATCCGACAAGAGAGGGATACACCTTCACAGGCTGGACAGTAAATGGAGGTACTTTGGAAGGAACCACCTTCACGATGAGCGAAGCGAAGAATTCGACCTTGACAGCTAATTGGCAAGTGAACAACTACAAGTACGTCGTATATCATCATCAAATGAACGTGAGTGGATCGGGGTATACTCTAGTAAGTGCCGACACTGATGAAGGAGAAGCGACATATGGAACAACAGTCACTCCTGGAGTTAAGACATATACAGGATTTACAAGTCCTGCATTACAAAACTTACAAATAAAAGCAGAGACAGTGTATCCACCAGTACAAAATAAGATAGACTACAATTATGCGAGAAACCAATATACATTGACAATCAATGCGAATGGTGGAACATACGGTGGAGAAACAACACAAAGTATGTATTATGGTTCAACAAAGACATTGAATGTACCTGTGAAGACAGGATACAACTTTGCAAATTGGAGTGCAACGAGTGGAACAGTAAACGGAAACGATTTCACAATAGGTAGTGAAAATGCGACCATAACAGCGAACTATACACCGAAGACTTTCAGTGTAACATTCAATCCAAATGGAGGAACAACTTCAACAGGAAGCAAGACAGTGACGTACGATTCCACATATGGAACACTTCCAACACCAACATATACAGGATATGAATTCTTAGGATGGTTCACCGCGACGAGTGGAGGAACACAAGTAGCTTCTTCGACAAAAGTATCTATAACTGGAAATCAAACATTGTTTGCGCATTGGAAGAAGAAAGATCCTGCGAAAGAGACTTTAGCGACATTGAACATTACTTCAAATGGTATGAAAAATGGATTCGATGATCCAGCAACAACGGACGAGGGAATCTTCGAGATGGAAGATGACTACGGGACGAGTTATTACTATCGAGGAGCGGTAACGAACAACTATGTGAAGTTTGCAGGATTCTATTGGAGAATAATCAGAGTAAATGGAGAAGGAAGTTTGAGAATCATGTACGATGGAACACAGGCATTCGAGAATGGAACGAATAATGCAAGAAGGTTCATCAAGACAGGACAAACATACAGTACTAATCCTTATGACAATAAATATGTAGGATGGATGTATGGACCAGCAGGAACTGACTCTAGTACAAGTAAAGAAGAAGCACAATCAAACATAGAGAATTCTACGATCAAAGAAGTAGTGGATGCTTGGTACAAAACAAACATAGAAGATAAGGGATATGGGAATGTAGTGTCCGACACAATATTCTGCAATGATAGAAGTATACCAGGTAAGGCCACGACTGGATTTGGTAGTGATACAGGATTAGGGTATGGAAATAATTCAACAGCCTATGGAGCATTCGCGAGGATGAGAATGGGATTTAGTGGATATATAGGAGCAACCCCAACTTTCAAATGCCCCCAAAAGAACGATGCATTTACAGTAAATGATACGATTAATGGAAACGGAGCATTGACTTATCCAGTAGGATTAATAACCGGGGATGAAATAGTAGCCGCAGGATCAGGAAAATATAATACAAACAATTCAAATTATTATTTATACCGAGGGTTACGGTACTGGTCGCTCTCGCCTTCTTACTATGTCGGTGCTTATATATACGGTGTGAGCGCTTACGGTGATCTCAACTCAGCGAGTGTCCTTAACACCGTTAGTGCCGTTGCACCAGTTATAAATTTAAGTGCTGAATATGTGAAAACCATGAGAGGAACAGGTACTATGACGGATCCTTATCAAGCTTAGAACCGGACACTTTTGATCGAAGTCAGTAATTAAAGGGAAAAATAAGAGAAAATCGTGGTTCCAGTTGATGACTATGGGGCTGAAAGCTAGATAAAATGGGAGTTTTGCTCCCATTTTTATATGCAAAAATACCCATTTAAGGGCTCATTTTTAAAATATAAGATTTTTGATAAGTTACACGTCAGTTAATACGAAATTGAAAGGTATCCTAATATATCTTAAGGAGTCTCTAGCTAACTTAAATAGGGTATAACCCACTTGAAAGATAGACATCTTTCTTCTATGCTTTCCTTTAACTACTCCATAATATCTTATCTTAACATCTTTATAATACTTGCCTTTGTGTCTAGTATAATAAGTACCAACACAAGAAAAAAATAAAATACATATGCACATGCAAGTATACATCATCGAATACGATTGTAAGCTTCTTCGAGATGTATTGGATTTTTGTAAATCGAAGCCATTGGACTTTTGATCTTTGAAAAGAAACTCAATTGCTCCAAAGCGATAATGATAGTCTTTGATGGCTCTTCTCACATCACCATTTGTGAGGAGAATCCAAGGTTCTATTTTCCCGTCTTCAGTTCTTTCTTTAATAGAAACGGAAGAAGTAGCAGAGAAGACAACATTGGTGGTAAGTTCACCACGAGTGTAAGAAATATTATTATAATAGGTAGCCTTATGGACATAGTGAAAAAGATTGGAGATTTCAGACCAAATGAAATGCTTTTCACGTTTATCATAAAACTTAATCTTAGAACCCGATTTAGATCTGACGACATAAGTGTGACCTAAAGAGTCTATGAAATCTAGAAGGGAAGCAGAATTGAACCATCTATCGGCAAGGAAGATGAGTTGGTAGTTGGAATCCTTAAACAAATCGGAGACATAAGATATACCCTCTTTGATAAAAGACTCTTTGAAAGCCTCATCTGAAGAGTGACCACCTTTGAAAGATCTAAACCAAAGAGGGACGGACTTTTTACCAAGACGTAAAGTAATCATGAAAGTAACGAAGTCTTCGGATTTGAACATATGATCGAAGACAATGTGAATGCGGCCATCGGAGTGTTTACATTTAAACTTGGAGATGACATGTTTAATAAAGGAGTCGTAGATTTTATAAGGATCATAGTTAGAGTTATTAAAGAAACGACGAATACGTCTATCTACCGAGTCAGGTTGAATGAAATCGAACTTAGGGCCTTTACAACCAAGAGCAATATCATGAGTATTGGAAGATAGAGAAGAAGCCATAGAAGTGAGGACTTCAGGAAGGATATTAAGACAAGTTTTAGAGAGATGTGGACAATAGGAGAGTAAAAAATTTCTAAAACTAGTTGAAAAATCATCAAAAGTATTATAAACTGAATTCATACGACACATCCTTTATTGTTACAAATTTATTATACAGAATGTGTCGTATAAAAAGCAAGATAAGAGGTGGGGTAGTCACCTCTTTTAAAATAAAGGGCAAAAACTGTCCAGTGGTAAGC
>CAOJEC010000035.1 GCA_948433885.1 uncultured bacterium
CAGACTAAATTGTACATATTGTTCGTTTTTCTCAATTTACTTTTGAAATTGAATATCTTAAAAAAAGGTAAAGGTAATACTTGACGGGATCGAGTGAATATGATATATTAATCTCGGTTTAAATTTCGGTTCTACCTTTGGTAGGACCTGAGTTTATAAGAATATTGATACACCAGGAAGTGTGTACGTAGAAAGGGAACTATTTATGGCTACAATTAACCAGATCGTAAGAAAGGGTAGAGGAAAGAAAGTCAGAAAGGGTAAAAGTCCAGCTTTGAATGTCGGACTAAACAGTTTGAAGAGAAAAGTAACTGACACAAACCATCCTCAAATGAGAGGTGTATGTACTCGTGTTGGTACTAAAACACCTAAAAAACCGAACTCAGCACTCCGTAAATATGCACGTGTTAGACTTTCAAATGGACGTGAAGTCGATACATACATACCAGGAGAAGGTCATAACTTGCAAGAACACAGCGTCGTTTTAGTACGTGGTGGACGTGTTAAGGATTTGATCGGTGTTCGTTATCACATCGTTCGTGGAGCATTGGATACTCAAGGAGTAAACGACCGCAAACAAGGACGTAGTAAATACGGTACTAAAAAACCAAAGAATTAAAATAAAGGAGGAAAATTATGCGTAAAAGACGCGCAATAAAACGCGATGTATTACCAGATCCTATATATAATTCGAAGGTAGTTACCAAGCTCATCAATCAAATAATGAACGATGGAAAACGTGGAACTGCCGAGAAAATTTTATATGAGGCATTTGATATAGTTAAGGAAAAAACTAATGAAGAACCAATAGATATTTTCAACAAAGCAATGGAAAATATCAAACCAGCACTCGAAGTTAAATCTCGCCGTGTAGGTGGAAGTAACGTTCAAGTACCACTTGAAATTAGCAGTGCTCGTAGTCAAGCTTTGGCACTTCGCTGGCTAGTAAATTATGCTAGACTTAGAAATGGCAAAGGTATGGCTTTGAATTTGGCAAACGAAATAATGGACGCAGCTAATGGTGTTGGCGGTGCTGTCAAAAAACGTGAAGATACTCACAAGATGGCCGAAGCTAACAAGGCATTCGCTCATTATAGATGGTAGGAGGACAAAGATATGGGAAAAAGAGATGTACCGATAGAGCAAATTAGAAATATAGGTATAATGGCTCACATCGATGCCGGAAAAACTACTACTACAGAGAGAATATTGTATCATACAGGAATAACTCACAAAATCGGAGAAACTCACGATGGTGAGTCACAAATGGACTGGATGGACCAAGAGAAGGAAAGAGGTATCACTATTACAAGTGCTGCTACTACTGCACACTGGAAAGGATATCGTTTCAATATCATCGATACACCGGGACACGTCGATTTTACGATCGAAGTTCAAAGAAGTCTTCGTGTATTGGATGGTGCAGTTCTCTTGTTGGATTCACAAGCAGGACCTGAACCTCAAAGTGAGACAGTATGGAGACAAGCAAACGAATACGGTGTACCTAGAATCATTCTTTCTAACAAGATGGATAAATTGGGAGCAGATTTCTACTTCAGTTTACAAGGTGTAAAAGATAGATTAGGTGCAAATTCTGCTGCAATTCAATTACCGATCGGTGCTGAAGCCGAATTCCACGGCATCATCGACTTGGTCGAAATGAAGGCATATGAATACGATGGAAAACAAGAAGAAAATCCTGAAGTAATCGATATTCCTGCAGATATGTTAGAAAAAGCACAAGAATATAGAACTAAATTGATCGAAGCTGTTGCAGACTTCGACGAAGAATTGATGATGAACTACTTAGATGGCAAGGATATAACTGCTCAAGAGTTGAAAGCTGCCATCCGTAAAGGTACTTTATCTGCTAAATTCTTCCCATTCATGTGTGGAACTGCACTAGGAAATAAGGGTATCAAGCTATTGTTGGATGCTGTTGTAGATTACTTACCTGCTCCTACAGATGTCGAAGCAATCGATTGTACTGACAAGAACGGAAACGACGTCAAACGTCATCCTAGCGATAACGAACCATTCACGGCTTTAGCATTCAAGATAATGGCCGATCCGTTCGTAGGTAGACTTTCGTTCTTCCGTGTATATTCGGGAGTACTTCAAAGTGGTTCTTATGTTTTGAACTCTACTAAGGGTGAAAAAGAGAGAATCGGACGTGTACTTCAAATGCATGCGAATCGAAGAAAAGAAATCAGCGAAGTATTTGCAGGTGAGATCGCTGCTGCAGTAGGTCTCAAGTATACGACTACAGCAGATACACTTTGTGACGAGAAGAATCCTTGCATCATGAAGGGAATGGAATTCCCAGAACCGGTTATCGATATCGCTATCGAACCTAAGAGCAAGGGCGATCAAGATAAAATGGCTTTGGCTATTCAAAAATTGGTCGAAGAAGATCCAACACTTCGTGTCAAAACCGATCCTGAAACAGGACAAACAGTCTTATCAGGAATGGGTGAATTGCATTTGGATATCATCGTCGAAAGAATGAAACGTGAATTCAATGTAGAATGTAATAAGGGACGTCCACAAGTTGCTTATCGTGAAACTATCACACAAACAGCAGAATGTGAAGGACGTTATATCAAACAGTCAGGTGGACGTGGACAATACGGACACGTTTGGATCAGATTCGAACCGAACCCTGGCAAAGGATACGAATTCGTCGACGCGATCGTCGGTGGTGTCGTACCACGTGAATACATTCCAGTTACTGACAAAGGATTGCAAGAAGCTATGGCCGGCGGTGTGTTGGCAGGATATCCATTAGTAGATGTCAAGGCTACATTGTTCGATGGTTCATACCACGATGTCGACTCGTCAGAAATGGCCTTCAAGGTTGCGGCAAGTTTGGCTTTGAAAGAAGCTAAGAACAAATGTAATGTCGTACTTCTCGAGCCTATCATGAAAGTCGTCGTCGATGTTCCTGAAGAATATTTGGGTAATGTCATGGGTGACTTGACAAGTCGTCGTGGTCGTCCACTTGGACAAGAATCTATCGGAAATACTTTGAGAATTTCTGCAATGGTTCCGCTTTCTGAAATGTTCGGATATGCGACCGACTTGCGTAGTAATACTCAAGGACGTGGTAACTTCCAAATGGAAAAAGATCACTACGAAGAAGTTCCTAAATCTATCTCTGAAGAGATAATCAAGAAAAACGGAGGCAATTAGTTTTCGTTTTCTTGGGAACAAAAAAATAAAATCTGACCGTCATAAAGATTTAAAATAAAGTGGCGCTTAAAAAAAATAGTACTTGAAATTTGAACAAGTATTAGATAAAATAATTATAAGAAAAAAGAAAGGAAAAATTATTATGTCAAAAGAAAAATTTGATCGTAGTAAGCCACACGTTAATATTGGTACAATCGGTCACGTCGACCATGGTAAAACAACTTTAACTGCGGCTATTACTAAGTACTTCGGAAAAACTTTCATGGACTATGCTTCCATCGATAGTGCACCTGAAGAAAAAGAACGTGGTATTACAATCAATACTGCACACGTAGAGTATGAGACTGACAAACGTCACTATGCTCACGTAGACTGTCCAGGACACGCTGACTATGTTAAAAACATGATCACTGGTGCTGCACAAATGGATGGAGCAATCTTAGTTATTGCTGCAACTGATGGACCTATGGCTCAAACAAGTGAACACATCTTGCTTGCTCGCCAAGTAGGTGTGCCTAAAATCGTCGTATTCTTGAACAAATGCGATATGGTTGACGATCCTGAAATTATCGACTTGGTCGAAATGGAAACTCGTGAACTTTTAGCAAAATACGAATTCGATGCAGATTGCCCTATCATCAGAGGTTCTGCTCTTAAGGCTTTGGAAGGTGCCGATGGTGCTGATGCTCCTATTAAGGAACTTATGGCTGCTGTCGATGAATACGTACCAGATCCTGTTCGTGATGTAGATAAACCATTCTTGATGAGTATCGAAGATGTCTTCACTATTTCAGGACGTGGTACAGTCGTTACAGGACGTGTTGAACGTGGACAATTGAGACTTAACGACGAAGTTGAAATCGTCGGACTTAAGGACACTCAAAAGACTGTTGCAACAGGTATCGAAATGTTCAGAAAGTCTTTGGACTATGCTGAAGCAGGAGATAACGCTGGTGTACTTCTACGTGGTATTTCTAGAGAAGATGTCGAACGTGGACAAGTTTTGGCTAAACCAGGAAGTGTTACTCCACACCACAAGTTCAAAGCATCTGTCTATGTACTATCTAAAGAAGAAGGCGGACGTCATACTCCATTCTTCTCTAAGTACAGACCACAATTCTATTTCAGAACTACAGACGTTACTGGTATCATCGAATTACCAGACGGAGTAGAAATGGTCATGCCAGGCGATAACGTCGAAATGACTGTCGAACTTATCAGTCCAGTAGCTCTTGAACAAGGAACTAAGTTCTCAATCCGTGAAGGTGGTAGAACAGTTGGTGCTGGTTCAGTTTCTGAAATCATCGAATAATAATGATCAAAAAATCTCACATAGTGAGGTTTTTTCTTGTGCATGAGAAAAAGATATATTATCATATTGAAGGGAATAGGTTATTATATGAATTTTCGTTTTTGCGTTCGGGTTTTTGTCAAGTCGTTTTGTTGACGAGAGATCTCCCTAGTTTTGGTCGCTCTCGCCTAACAATTTCAACGGTTCGAATTCTAATGTATTCAATGTGAATACTTCCGGTCAGCTCAACAATAACAATGTGAACAACGGTGGTGCCGTCGCGCCTCAGCTACCTGTTAAGATTAGATTATTTCTAATGTCACCGAGAACCATCGGCAATATGTGCTTATGGTGAGAGGAAACACCTATATGGAAATCTAATGACGATTGGTAACAAATCTATTTCCGGAGGATAGTATCCCAAATAATTATGAAGTACGTTCTTTTATGTTTCGAATGTAAAGACTAGATGACTTCATTTTTTTTGTGCATTGACGGAAATTTTTTTTAATGTTATATTTTTATTGATAGTAGGTGTAATGAATGGATTTGATCGCAGTTATATCGAATAAAGAAGAAGGAAAACTGACTGAACTGTATATTGATCGAGGAAATGTTTTGACAGGGTTCACATTCGATGGGGAGTCCGTAGGGCAATTGCAAATAGACGAAATAAAAAGTGTATTCGGTTTGTTTTTATTAGGAAACAATAGAAAGCCAATCGGTAAAAACGAAGGATTTGATATGATTCTCGACGAAGATACGGGATTGATACACTATTTTGAAAAAGGTGTCGAGAATCTACATATGCTCTTCGAAAAAAATGGCGAAGATGTGACGAGAGCAGATATTTTTTCTAAGGATAATTTGGGATTAAAAGCCGCAAGAGAATATATTTTCAAAAGAACAGCGGTTACGATTTCAGTAATATGTTTGAGTGCTACTCTCATGCCTCATATGTTGCATTCGATGTTTAAAGATCTTTCGTTCGTCATGCAAGGAGAACGAGTAAATGCATTCGATTATGTGGATTACGTAATCGAGAATAGAGATTTTGGTGAGGCCAATGAGGCATTATCAGTAGATGACATAGAAAATTATATACGTCAAAGTGCAGGTATCAATAACGAAGAAGTAAAAAATTTTCTATGTAATAGAGAACTGTTAGAAAAGGCGATTCCTTTATACGAGGGCAATTATTTGAATTTTATCACAAGACTGAGACACGATGGACTAACTGTAGATAATAGATCATTCGGACGTTTTTATTCGGGAAATTATCTTTTTGGACATACACTATATGTGGACGGATTTAATGAAGATGAATTCGAACCGAGTAGCGATAAAGCTAAAACTTTGGGACACGAATATGTTCATCTATTACAATCTTACAGTGTGTTTCATTTCATTTGTGAAATTTCTGCCGAGTTGATCGCACGAGAATATTTTATGAATACTTCGACGATTAGGGGCAATTATAGCTATAGTGATGAGTGTAGAAGACTATGCGTGATGATGGAGATAATAGGATCCGAATCCATTTGGGAAAACAATTTCGATGCAAATTCTTCATTGTTCGAAGACAGTATACGACCTTATTTGAGTGAAGAAGAGTTCGATGAATTTATCGATTTAATGAATTTCGATCCAGGCAAAAATTTAGGTCAGTTTATCATATATAAGAAACGATTTGATGAACTTTTGGATATCTTACATAGAAATAAATTTGGTTTCAGTATGTACGACAATTTTAAAATAAGAAGTATCTTAGAAAGTGACGGATTCGACCGTGTGTATTTTAGTGATTCATTGAAAGAGAAAAAGCGAGATTATTTTGTAGTAAACGTCTTGAATCTCAGTCATTTATCTTCTGACATCATATCAATTAAAGGATCTGATGAAAGGGAATTGCGCCTCGAAGAATGTAAAAACGAAGTTGAGTTCGCCTCTAAATGTACTGTTTTATTCGACTGTAAAATTGATGCGGAGAACAACATAGTTTTCAATAGTCCAGTGGAAGTGCATGTTCGGTCGCTCGAGAAAAGCATAAATGAGATCAAGATGATCCACGGATGATTATGCACTTGATAAAAGTGTAACGTCGTATTATCATTGAATGGGAATAGGTTATAATATTGACGACATACTTTCTTTTTTGAAAGTCCGCTAGCCTATCGAAGAGTGAGAGAGCTATTTATGAATGGTCGCTCTCGCCTAACAATTTCAACGGTTCGAATTCTAATGTATTCAATGTGAATACTTCCGGTCAGCTCAACAATAACAATGTGAACAACGGTGGTGCCGTCGCGCCTCAGCTACCTGTTAAGATTAGATTATTTCTAATGTCACCGAGAACCATCGGCAATATGTGCTTATGGTGAGAGGAAACACCTATATGGAAATCTAATGACGATTGGTAACAAATCTATTTCCTGTGGAATTTTCCCAAATACATATAAAGCACGTCTCAAAACGAACTTAAACGTCGAGGACTAGAGGCTTTATTTTTTAATGTTTAAATACTGATTTTAGATAATTATCTAGGTATGATGATATTAATAATTGTGCATACAAAACATATGTTGTATAATTGTTACAAGATAGATATTATATAGTAGTCATAAAACGACAAGATATTATTCTTGTTTGTGTTAATCTATTCTAGAAGAGAAGAGGCTTTTATTATGAATTTGAGAACGAAGAGAATGCTATGTTTGTTAGTCGCGATCGCGTCAGTATTGACGATTGTAGGAAGTGTATCATATGCATACTTCACCGCGATGGGAGAAGTTACTCCGATGGATGCGACTTTGAATACAGCTACTGTAAGTGCCAAGTTCAGTGATAACGATTTAGGTTTAAATGCCGAGTTGAGCTTTGGAGAATCGATCACCAAAAAATTCACAATAGAAAACACAGGAACAGCGGACGCAAGAGTCAAGATGTTCTTCGACGAAATGACAAATACATATACTGAAGGAAGTTTGACTTATACACTTTCTTACAGTGAAACTGAAGACGGACCTTATACTGAAGTAGTAAGTAAAACCAATGTACCACATTCAGAAAGAACTTCTAAGAAAATCTTAGCAAACAGTTTGACTATACCAGTAGGTAAAACATATTACTACAATTTAGAAATAACTTTAAATCTTTTAAGTGATGTAAATCAAGATGCCGATTTAAATGCAATATTCAATACAAAATTCAAAGTTGAAGACATAAATTATGAGATATACTATAGTTTAGAAACATTAAAACATTTAAATGTAACATCTAATGGAGCGAAGAATGGATTTGACACGTCGGCAACAACTGATGAAGGAGTTTTCGAAATGGAAGATGACTACGGGATGAGTTATTACTATCGAGGAGCGGTGACGAATAACTATGTGAAGTTTGCAGGCTTCTATTGGAGAATTATCCGAATAAATGGAGATGGATCATTGAGAATCATATATGATGGTACTCAAGCGTATACAAATGGAGCGAACACTTCAAATAGATTTATTAAAACAAGCCAAGCATATAATAGCAGTGACAAAGATGCAAAATATGTAGGTTGGATGTACGGGCCAGCAGGAACTGCCCCTAGCGCTAGTAAAGAACAAGCTCAAACTAACACCGAAGATTCAACTCTCAAGGGAGTAGTGGATGCTTGGTATAAAACTAATATAGAGGATGAAGGTTATGGAAATGCAGTATCCGATACACTTTTTTGTAATGACAGAAGCACACCAGGAAAAGATGTAACAGGGTGGAGTATGGATACAGGGTTAGGTTATGGTAGTAACTATACGGGATATGGAGCTGCAACAAGAACAAGAGTATGGAATAATGTAGCGAGTGCACCGACATTCAAATGTCCTCAAAAAAACGATGCATTTACAGTAAATGATACGAATAAAGGAAACGGAGCACTAACATATCCAATAGGCTTAATAACCGCAGATGAAATAGTAGCGGCTGGATCGGGAAAGTATGGAGCAACAAACAATAAATATTATTTATGCAACCCAAGTGCATCGTATTGGTCACTTTCGCCGTATGCTCATACTAATGCTCATGTATTCATTGTTCGTAACTTTAATAATCTTTATAGTAATAATGTAGATAACAGTGGTGCTGTAGCACCGGTAATAAATTTATCTTATGAATATGCTAGTACCTTAATTGGTGATGGTACTATGGAAAATCCTTATCAAACTATGTGATTATATGTGAATAAATGATCGGCGCATCTTGCTGGTCATTTTTTGTGAATAATTTGCAATCTTTCATATATCTATGTCTTGTAAGATGTCTACTTCGTTCGATAAAAATATATATAGAAGTCTACATGAGTATGACTTTTTTATTTGGCTTTCAAAAGAAGCGTTTATGAGTTATAATGTTTGAAAGTAAAGATAGGCATCGATGAGACTTTACTGGGTGGTTTATAGGACTTAGAAACGAGGATGTTTTATGGTTTTAGAATATAAGCCGGTAAAGTATTATAAAAAATTCAAAAGAGATTATTTACAATTCGTAGTTTTCGTAAAATGTGGAGCATTTTATTACACGTTCGACAGCGATGCAAAGATAATGGTATACGTTTGTAACTATGCTTTAAACGAAGACGGAAGTATCAAGATAAAAAAGGAGGAATTCTTCTCCATTTTGAAAACACTTCATCAAAATGGACTAAATGTGATCTTGGCGGGTTCCAAGAATGTTTCAGAATATTATACGGACAAACAAAGTCAATATATGAAGGTCAGAGCGAGGGCAAAAGCCCATGTACGAGCTACTATAAGTGGCGTGCAGTAGACTTCTATGAATGTTATATTCTTTTCGGGTGAAGAAAGATGAATGATAATTTTCTCCTTTATAAAAATATAAAGGAGTTTTCCTTCGAAATGATGAATTATACAAATAACATTCCGAGGAGTCTTATGTATATCAAAACCAATATGCAGAGTGTATTCGATAATTCCGTTCGTTTGGTACGCTACTACATAGTCAATTCAAATGAATCTACCCGTGTAAAAATCAAGTATTTGAAAGATCTAGTCGTCGAATTGTCGATGTTGGATTACTATTTGGAGTGTCTCTTCAAATTCAAAGTTTTAGGCAAAAATAAGTATACTTGTTATGCAAAAGATTTGGAAAACATACGTAAGTTAGCATATGGAGTAATAAGCAGTGAGAAAAAGTCTTGTTAAATACGACGAGATAGTATCCTACGAAGTTATCGAAAACAATTTTAAAGACATATGCCGCAATACAAAACATAAATCGAAGTTATTGAAATTCGATATGTTTCATTCGGCCAATGTCGTCTCTCTTTACAATGAATTGAAGAACAAGAGGTATCATCACTCGAACTTCAACATATTTTTAATAAGTGAACCGAAGTATCGGATCGTCATGAGTGAAATGATTCGCGACAAGTTGGTCAACCATATTGTGAGCAATGTCTTTTTGAAGCCAGCACTGTATCCAAAATTGATCGAAGAAAATGTGGCGACGAGAGTAGGCAAAGGAACCGATGCTGCTATCAAATTTTGTAAGAAGTATTTTGTTCGTATGATGAACAAATACGAAAAATTTTATGTGTTGAAGTTCGATATTTCTAAGTATTTTTATAACATAGATCATGAGATATTAAAAAGTATGCTTCGTGAAATATATGTCGATGATGACGTATATAAAATACTATGCGAAATTATAGACGCGACCAATTCGAGGTATATCAATGGCGAAATAGATAAGTGTATCGAAAGAGAAAGAATTCGACTTTCTAAAATAGGCTGTCGAGAGTCGAGTATTTTATCACAACAATTGGATGCCATCCCGTATTATTATGATGGAAAAGGTTTGGGTATAGGATCGTTGTCGAGTCAAATATTGGCGATATTCTATTTGAATCCTTTGGATCATTACATAAAAGAACAATTGGGTATCAAAGAATACGTTCGTTTTATGGATGACGGGATAATATTTTCTCACGACAAAGAACGGTTAAAAGAAGTATATCATATCATCGAGGAAAAACTCGGTGAACTGAAGTTGAGTTTGAATTCTAAGACGGAGATATTTTCTTCTAAACGAGGATTCGAATTCGTCGGTTATAGGTTCGCCGAACGCAATGGGAGAATGGTCGTGCGCATCAAGAATGCGACGAAGAGACGAATGAAAAGGAAATTTTTAATCTTGGGAAAATACGATAGAGAAAAGCTCGTGCGTGTCAAAGCAAGTTACAATGGCTTTTTGAAGTATTGTACTGTTAAAAGTCTTTATAAGAAAAATTTTCAAAATGAAGACGATGGTGAAAAGGAAGCCTTGCTTTTATAAAAATTATGCTTTATACTTTTATCGAAAGAAGGTAGTGAAGTATGCAAGAAACGACTGTCGAACCGGGAAGCAAGTGGCAACATTTTAAGGGCGATGTGATGGAAGTTTTATTGATCGTGTTGCATTCGGAAAGTTTGGAGCAGATGGTCGTCTATACACATTTAGGTGAAACATGGGCTAGACCGATTTCGAGCTTTCTATCTACGGATGATGTAAGTGGACGAGAGGACAATGTCACTGGTCAAAAATATCGTTTTGTTAAAATCGAAGAATGATGATGAAGGAGATATTTACGAGTAACGTGTAGATATCTTTTTTTAATGGCATGTATCCTTGAAAATATCGGGGGCATTATGTATAATAAGGTAGAGGTGAAAGAAATGAAAATATTATCAGTAAATGCAGGAAGTTCAACTTTAAAGTTCTCTTTATTCGAATTGCCGGAAAATGTGGAATTGATAAATGGTAATTTCGAAAAAATAGGAATAGGAAACAGTTTTTATTCGGTAAAAATAAACGGCGAAACATTGAAAAGAGAGGTAGATTTGAAGGATCACTCAGTTGCCGTCAAATATTTGATGGAAGAGTTGGTCGAGAATAAGGTCATCGACAGTTTGGACGATTTAGATGGAGTAGGACATAGAATGGTTCATGGCGGTCAAAAATTTGCCAAAAGCGTATTGATCACCGATGAAGTCATCGAAGCATGTGAGGAATGTGTCGAATTTGCACCTTTGCATAATCCGGCAAATTTGATGGGTGTTAGAGCGTTTAGAGATGCTTTACCAAATACTCCTCAAGTTGCCGTGTTTGATACGGCTTTCCATCAAACGATGAGCGAGGTCGAATATTTGTACGCAGGTCCTTACGAATGGTATGAGAAATACGGAGTAAGAAAATACGGTTTTCATGGAACGAGTCATAGATATGTCAATAAGACGATCAGCGAAGTTTTGGGAAGAGACGATTTAAAGGTCATCAACTGTCACATCGGAAGTGGTGCTAGTGTATGTGCGATCGATAGTGGTAAGTCGATCAGTACTAGTATGGGATTTACTCCACTTACGGGTGTCATGATGGGTACTCGTTCGGGAGACATCGATCCTAGTATCATTCCGTTTGTAATGAAAAAAGAGAATAAGACTTTCGATCAAGTAATAGACGACTTGAATAAGAGAAGTGGTTTGTTGGGTGTCAGTGGTGTCAGTCCGGATTCTCGTGACATCGAAGCTGGTATGGATGAAGGTAATGAAAGATGTATTCTTGCCAACGTTAAATTGAGCCAAACTGTCGCCAATTATATAGCCATGTATAACAATCTGCTTGGAGGAGCAGATGTCATAACTTTCACTGCAGGATTGGGAGAGAGAAGTATCATCACTCGCCAACATATAATCGAGAAAATAGCGAGTTTGGGTGTCAAACTCGACGAAGAAGCAAATCAAATTAGAGCAGAATTAGCTCTCATCAGTACCGATGATTCGAAGATACCTGTCTACGTCGTACCGACTAATGAAGAATTGATGATCGCACAGGATACCTACGATATAATAAAATAGAAAAGGGGAGTACTATGAATTCTAAAATCAGGGCCATTGCCCGGAGAATCAAAGAGTACAACGACATCGTCATAGCAAGGCATGTGGGACCAGATCCCGACGCAGTCGCGAGTCAAATTGCTCTACGTGATGCGATAAGACTTAGGTATCCATCTAAGAACGTCTATGCTGTAGGGGCACCTGTCAACAAGTTTAAGTATTATGGTACACTCGATAAGGTGAACGAAGACAAGTTAAATAATGCCCTTTTGTTCGTTTTGGATTGTCCTAACATATCACGTATCGATTCGGCCGATGTTACTAAATATAAAGAAGTAATAAAGATCGACCATCATCCATTCGAAGATAAAATGGGAACTATAGAGTGGATCGAAGAAAATGCCTCTAGTACATGTGAGATGGTGACGGAGTTTTTGATATCAGCGCGTTATAGAGCAAACAAGGAAATTGCCGAAAATCTCTTTTTGGGAGTCGTAGCTGATTCCGATAGATTTCTATTTACGAGCCCAGGCGGAAAGACTTTGGAACTAATGTCCATCTTGATCAAAAATTCTAAGATCAACATTCGCGACGTATATCCAAAATTGTTATTGAGACCATTGAACGAAGTTAAATTTCAATCGTACATTACGGAACATATGAAAGTGACTGCTAATGGCTTCGGGTCATTGAAAATCGACAACAAAACCATAACTAAATACAAAGTGGATTCAGGAACGGCATCCAATTTGGTAAACAATTTCAACAATATCGAAGAGATAATTTGTTGGGCTTTGGTGTCGTACGATGAGAAAAACAAAGTGTACAAAGTCAATATTCGTAGTCGCGGGCCGGTCATAAACGAAGTGGCTGCGAAATACAATGGAGGCGGACATGCTCATGCGAGTGGGGCACGCATTACCAAGGCAGCCGATATAGAAAAATTATTCAAAGACTTGGATGCTACTTGCAAAGAGTACAAAAAGAGTTTAAAAGAAAGTAAAAAAGAACAACCGACTGAATAAGTGATTGTTCTTTTTGTATGTGTTCAAATATTTATATTAATTCTGAATTATCTACCAATCTTTTTTCGATATCTTCAATACTCGGTAGAGTATTTTCTAAGCCTCATAAGACGATTTGCAGTCAATAATAAGACAGGTAACATTTTGGACTTTCTTGCTAAACGTCTTAGTAACTTGATCAGTGGTGATAGGACCAACAATCTCCAAAAAGCAATTGTCGTTTTCATCTACGGCTGAAGCGATGCATACTTGATGATTGCTTATTCCTCTTCTAGATCCGCCTTTTGAAGATCTTGGTTTAGAAAATCTCGGCATTTTTTCAGTTTTCATACCCTTTAAATTAATGGATTCATACTTCTCATTTGCCTTCACTTCACCTTTTAAAGATATAGTTTTTCTTAACTCGTAAATAGAATCCAATACTTTATGTCGCAAAAAGAATACAGTATTTTTGTTAACTCTCATTTTTGATGCAGTCTTCCTAATGGATAGTTTAACATTCATACATTCAAAAAAATTGTTATTTGTTCATATGTTAATTTTGTTTTAGCCAAAGTAGTTCCTGTACAAAGCCAAACTTTTTTGCCACATTTTACTTAAAATATGTTATAGTTTGATGTAGAAAGGGGCAATCGAAATGAATAATGAAGAAAAAATTTTAAAGGAGATGCAAAAAAATAATGGAATGATTACTACTAATGAAGTGGAACAAATGGGAATTGCACGAAAAACCTTAACAAGACTGTTAGAAAAAGGATTAATTGAGAGAGAAAGTCAAGGATTATATGTTTTACCTAATTCATGGGGAGATGAATACTATAACTTAATTTTCTCAAGTAAAAATGTTGTATTTTCACATGCTACAGCACTTTTTTTGCACGGATTATCAGAAAGAGTTCCATTAATTTATGAAATTACAGTTATAAATGGATACAATGCAAGTTTAAAATCAAGAGAAAATGTTGAACTATATTTTGTTAATAAAGATATATTTGAACTTGGAAAGATAGAAATAGAAAGTCCTCAAGGTAAAATTGTTCCTATTTACGACATTGAAAGAACTCTATGTGATATGTTAAAGTCTAAGCAAAATCAAGATATAGAAATTATTAAATATGCTTTTAAAACTTATGTAAAATCTTCTAAAAAAGATATTTATAAATTAATAGAGTATGCAAAAAAATTAAAAGTAGACAAAGAAGTTAATACTTATTTAGAAGTATTACTATGATGAATGCTGAAAGTTTAAAATACAAAATAAAAATAAAATCTAAAGAAACGAGTGTATCTCCACAAGAATTAATGCAAAAGTATGTTTTTGAAAGATTATTATATAGAATTTCAATTAGTAAATATAAAAATAATTTTATATTAAAAGGAGGACTACTTTTAGCAGCTATAATAGGAGATGATAGAATAACGACTCAAGACATGGATACAATGTTAAAAGGAATTCAATTATCTAAGGAAGAATTATTAAGTGTTATAAGTAAAATCATTAATATTGATAGTGATGATGGCATAATTTTTAAAATTTCTAAAATTGAAGATATAAGGCTACAAGATATTTATGGAGGCTTAAAAGTTTATTTAGAAGGTAAAAAAGATGGTTTAAAAGTTAATCTTACAATAGACGTAACAGTAGGGGATCCAATTACTCCAAGAGAGATAACTTTTAAGTATAAAAGTATGTTTGATGAAGGCTATATAAAAATAATGGTTTTTACTAAAGAAACTATTATTGCAGAAAAATTTGAAACACTTCTTGCAAACACGGTAGGAAATACTAGAGCCAAAGATTTCTACGATTTATATATGCTTTTAAATGAATATTATGAAGAGTTAAATAAACCAAATTTAGTAACAGCAATTAAAAGGACTTTAAAAAGAAGAGATACTTTTCATTTGTTGAGTGAAGTTAGTAATCTATTTGAAATTATAAAATCAAGTGAAAAATTAAAAGATAATTGGCTTAAATATCAGAAAAGATATCCATTTGCCAAAAATATAAGTTATGATAAAGTAATGAATAGTATTAACCAAGTTGTTGAGCTATTAGAAAAAGAATCAGTGGTTATATAAAATGGGTATGAAGTAATTAAATGATACTCAAACTTATTAAATACGGAAGATATTACTAAATTGCTTGAAAAAAACACATGATTCATTTTTCGTTACAGTTCAGTCAAAGAAACTGTTGAAAAGCTGTGAATAGGAAAAAGTTATCC
>CAOJEC010000036.1 GCA_948433885.1 uncultured bacterium
TTTGGGACATAATCAAATACTAACACTTAAGACATTATCATATACTAATCAAATCATTGTAAACGGCAGAGTAGAAAAAGTTGAATAAATTTAGCAATGAAGATATACTAATAATAAGGTGATTTAAAATGAGTGATAGAACGAGAACTTTTGAAGGAACGTATACGACCAAAGACAATAGACAAACACACCTGAATGTCAAAATTTTTCGTCGTTTTGCAGCATTTGTGCTTTCTTTCACTTTGATCCAAGGGGCTGGTTTGGCCATTTCCAACAACACCAACAAAAGTGGTGAAGCTACATTTAATGCGGAAAACTATCAACAAGATGATAGGGATTTGATTGCAAAAATATTGAATGAAAATCCTAATATTCTCAAAAATGTCGAAGATGTCTCGTATACCATCAAAGATGGAGACACTTTGGCGTCTATTGCACATAGTTTTGGAATCACACCGGATAAAATTTGTTATTTGAACAACATGACTCCCGAATCTACACTTTATGTAGGTGGAACAATCAATGTCCAAAAAATAACTCCAAAAGAAGGAGACGACGAATTGATTGCTGCTTTAGAAAGTTATTTTTATGACTATGTATTCAAGTCTCCTGCTGCCTCGATCGCATCTTCGAAAGATGCAAAAGATAGAAGTCAATTTGCTTACTATAAAGATGTTATATTCGGAAATCCAAAAAGCGAAGCAGATGTAGATCCGAACAGCATATATGGTAGATACATACTCGCATACATCGCTTATCACGATGGAAAGACCGAACACACTCAAGAAGAAACGAAAAACTACATAGACACTCTTGCAACATTGGCAGTCGATCTGGAAGACGCATTAAATTTGCACAATACAGTGGCCATAATCGTGACCTTCGAAGGCTATCGGAACTTCCTGAGAAATGGTGTGACGATCGAAGCAGCTGAACCGACACCGGTCGAAGCATCAGTCGGTTTACAGAAGCTGAGTATATAAAATTTTCACTTTGAACCGTAGGGACTTTCTTTAAAGTCTCTTTTATGTTAAACTAAAATGGACTACAAGGAGTGTGAACCATCGATGGAATATATAAAAGGAAAATTTAAAAGAACGATCTACGAATCTAGTGCAGGAAATGGGTACAAAGTCGGATTATTTAGAGTCAAAGAGGCATCTGACAGTTTGAATGAAGTGCTGTCGAACCATACGGTTACTTTTACAGGATACTTCTACGATCTCGTTGTAGACGAAAATTATATTTTCCAAGGTTCATACATCGAAAATGCCAAGTACGGTTATCAATTTCAAGTGTCTTCATATGAACATGTTCAACCGGAAGGAAAAGATGCCGTCATCGATTTTCTATCGTCGAGTTTAGTCAAGGGATGCGGAGAAAAGACGGCGACCGAAATAGTCAATCTCCTAGGAGACGACGCCTTGAACAAAATAAAAGAAGATAAAAGTTGTCTCATGCTCGTGCCTAAAATGACTGAAAAGAAAATGGAGAGCATCTACAATTCCGTCATGAAATACGAAAACAGCGACGAAATCATCATCTATTTGACAAAATTGGGCTTCACGATGAAAGATGCGATGAAACTGTTGAATAGCTATGGACTGAGTATCAAAAGTGTTTTAGAAGAAAATGTCTATACTTTGAGTGAAGATGTCGACTTCAAAACGCTCGACAAAGTATTTTTCAATCTCCACGATAGTACCGACGAAAATCGTACGGACGCATGTATAATAGAAGCCATGAAACAATTGTCTTTCGATGCCGGTGATACTTATTCATACAAAGATGAAATACGCGAAAAAATCTCGTCTTTCGACATCGTGTTGTCGAGTGAAGAGTTCGACGAATATATGGAAAAGCTGATGAAACGAAAAGAAGTTCGCATCGAAAACGATATGTATTTTCTATATGGGAATTTCAAAATGGAACTATCGATTGCCGATGCACTATTCGAGATCAACTCGCGTCCGACGAACAAAATACCTGATTTGGACAATCATATCAAAAAATTCAGTGATAGCCACGATGTCACCTACAATGACGATCAAAAAAGAGCAATTGCCGCCGCTTTAGAAGAAAATGTGACGATCATCACAGGTGGACCCGGTACGGGAAAAACGACTATCGTCCGAGCCATCGCCGGACTCTTTATCGATATGCATCCTTACAGTGAAAAACAAGCTTTGGAAGAAATAGCCTTACTTGCCCCTACAGGGCGCGCTGCCAAACGGCTAAGCGATTTGACAGGACTTCCTGCTATGACCATTCATCGATATTTGAAATGGGATAAGACAACCGGAAAATTCGAATACAACGAATACAATAAACATTACCAAAAACTGATCATCGTCGACGAGACCAGTATGATCGACACGGAGACCTTTTATGCTCTATTGAAGGGTATTGATCATTCGGTAAGGCTCGTCATCGTCGGAGATGACAATCAGCTACCGAGTGTCGGACCGGGACTCATCTTGACCGATCTCATCACTAGTGAACTCTTCAATCACGTGCCACTTCACGAGATTTATAGACAAAGTATAGGATCTTCCATTCCTTATCTTTGTTTAAATATCAAAAATCATGAACTTGAAGAAGAATCGATCAGCCGCAAAGAAGACTTCTCCTTCCTAAATGTCGACAACCATATGGTAAAAGATACCATCAAAAGTATTTGTAAATTGTCCATCAAAAAAGGGATCGACGTGAACAATATCCAAATTTTGGCACCGATGTACAAAGGTGAAAACGGTATAGACAATTTGAATGCCATTTTGCAAGAGTTGTTCAATCCTTGTTCTAAAGAAAAAGGAGAAATCAAAATAGGGGATGTCACTTACCGTGTCGGAGACAAAGTTCTTCAATTGATAAACGATCCCGATAACAACATATACAACGGTGATATTGGCTATGTCATCGAGACGAATCCGAGTTCTAAAGACAAAGTGCTAATAGTCAATTTCTATGGCAATGCCGTCTTCTACAAAAGAGAAGACATCATCAATCTAAAACACGCATATGCCATTACTATTCATAAAAGCCAAGGTAGTGAATTCGACCACGTCATCATGCCTATCACAATGAACTATGGTAGAATGCTATACAATAAACTTCTTTATACAGGCATCTCTCGTGCCAAGAAAAGTTTGACACTTCTTGGCAATCCTCAAGCTTTCTATATGGGTGTAAACAACGATTACAGTTTGAATAGAAAGACAAATTTAGTCGCATGTTTGATGAATAAATTGGACTAAATCGCCCATAATAATAGTGAAGTAAGGAGAGAAGAACAATGAAAAAGAAAGATATGACATTACTCGCATCGATCGCATTTGCTGGAATCGGTTTAGGAGCCGCAGCTTATACTTATGCTCAAAAACATCCAGTTAAAACGCGAAGAATCGCGAACGATATGAAAAACATGATGAAGGACTTTAAGTAGTCCTTTTAAATTATGGCTGAAAAAACAAAAAGAAACGTCTTTATACTTTCTTGGATTCTCATCGCCATTCTCTCGATAATTCTAGTAAGATTGATCAAACTTTACGATATCGTATGCCTCATCTTGAGTCTTTCTTCACCGATATTATTCGGTTACATATTCGCATGGATTTTAAAACCTGTTTTTACCAAAATAGCCAAAAAGACTAGTGAAAGATTTTCTATTGTCATTTTAATTGCCATCACAGTGGCAACTTATGCCTTATTAATGTGGTTTCTTTTGCCAATATTGATAGAGAATGCAAGTAATCTAGTCAATCTAGTTAATGGATTCATAGATGAATTGTCCAAATATGCATTTTTAGAAAATCTCAAAAATTATACTCACCTCGATGCAGAAATTATCATATCGTCTTGTAATAATTTGATTTCCTTCTTTGGCATATTCGCACTCGTCCACATTTTTGGGTTCTACATGCTATATAACTACGATCGTATAAACAATTTTTTGAGAAGCATGATCCCTATGAAGTATAAAAGATTGACTTTAGAATATGTACGCAAACTCAGCACCAACATGCGTTTGTACATAAAAGGAACATTGATCGATACATCGATTTTATTCGTAATTTCGAGTATTTTGTATTTAGCTATCGGATTAAAATATCCCATCTTCTTAGCTGTTTTATCCGCTGTGACGAACATCATCCCATTCGTCGGACCTTACATAGGAGGCATCCCGGCAGTTTTAGTCGGACTTTCTTCGAGCACACGACTAGGTATCATGACTTTGGGCTCGGTTGTCCTCGCTCAAACAGTCGAATCGAACATAATAAATCCTATGATTATGTCCAAGTGTATCAAAGTAAATCCTCTCTTGATCGTAATCTCTCTCACCATAATGGGCAAATTTTTGGGGCTCTTCGGTATGATATTTGCCGTACCTATGATCATCATTCTAAAACTCACTCACAACTTCATAATGAAATACAAAACAGTAAAAGAAAAGAAAGTCTCAACTTAAAAGTAAGGAGGCTTTTTTTGATTGTGATAAAAATAGAAAAATTCGATTCACCTGACCGACTAAACTACACCAAGTTGTCAAAAAATCTCGAAATAATTTGCTTAAACTCCCCATTCTATGGTAAACTGTATTAAGGTGGTTACGATATGGAAGACATAGTAAAAAAGATATATGACTACAGTTTAGAAGAGATAATGAGTAAACGCTTCGGCGACTATTCGAAATATATCATCCAAGATAGAGCAATACCAGATGTTCGCGATGGACTGAAACCCGTACAAAGACGTATTTTATATGCGATGAGTAAAGACAACAACACTTACGATAAAAAATTCAAAAAGTGTGCCAATGCTGTCGGAATAGTCTTAGGTAAATATCATCCACACGGTGACACATCGGTCTACGACGCGTTGATAAGACTTTCTCAAAATTGGAAGCAAAATGAGATACTTGTCGAAGTAGATGGTAACAACGGTTCCATAGATGGAGATCCTCCTGCAGCATATCGTTATACCGAATGTCGTTTAGCAAAAATAAGTGAAGAGCTTTTAGGAGACGTCGACAAATTCGAGGCGATGAAAGTAAACTTTGCTCCAAACTTCGATGATACAAAACTAGAACCGACTGTATTACCTGCGAGATTTCCGAACCTTCTAGTAAACGGTTGTACTGGAATAAGTGCTGGTTATGCGACCAACATGCCACCACACAACCTCGGTGAAATAATAGACGCGACGATCAAAAGAATAGACTCGCCAAATTGTACTTTGGAATCCATTTTGAACATCGTAAAAGGTCCCGATTTCCCTACGGGTGGTATAGTCGAAGGACTAGATGGCTTAAGGAAAGCCTACGAGACAGGTCGCGGAAAGATAAATGTCCTATGTAAATACGAATTCGTCAAAGAGAAGGGGAAAGATAAGATCGTCATCGACGAAATTCCATTCGAAGTCAACAAACAACAGTTGGTTTTAAAAATAGACGAAATAAGAATCGACAAGAAAATAGATGGAATTGCCGAAGTTCGAGATGAATCGGATAAAGATGCCAATCTGCGCATAGTCATCGATCTCAAAGCAGGAGCCAACAAAGAGTTGGTGATGAACTACTTGCTAAAAAATACCGAACTTCAAACGTCATACAATTTCAACAATGTGACGATAGTCAATAGAAGACCACGTTTGTTGGGAATCATCCCGATCATCGATGCTTACATTGCTCATCAAAAAGACATCGTTAGACGTTCTAGCGAATACGATCTTGCCGCGGATGAAAAACAACTTCACGTCATCGAAGGCTTGAAGAAAGCAATCTGTATTCTAGACGACGTCATTCGTGTCATAAGAGCATCTAAAAACAAAGCCGACGCCAAAGACAATCTCGTCAAAGAATTCGACTTCACAGAAAATCAAGCTGAAGCGATCGTCATGCTCCAATTATATAGATTGACAAATACGGACATCGTTACTTTGGAAAATAGAATGCAAGAACTTTTAGAGGATATAGAGAGGTTGAAGGGAATCCTGTCCGATCCGGAAAAATTGAATACCGAGCTTAAAACTACTCTTCGTCGCATCAAAAAAGAGTATGGTGTACCACGCAAAACCGAGATTCGCGACACAGTAACTGAAATAAAAATAAGTGCCGAACAGTTGATCCCAGATGAAAGAGTAGTAGTAGTCCTTACTACCGACGGGTACTTGAAAAGAGTAAGTCAAAAATCTTATGGAGCATCCGACGATGAGACCGGCCTGAAACCAGGCGACACAGCTTTGAATATATACGAAGCATCGACACTCGATAAAGTCATGATATTGACCGACATGGGTAATTATTTGTACCTTCCTGTCTACGATATTCCAGAATTCAAATGGAAAGAGATGGGAAAACACATTTCGAACATCGTCACAGTCAATCCTGATGAGCATGTCGTCGCATCTTTCATCGTAAATGGTTCGACTGCCAAATCCAACGTCATCACTATGACAGCCGGAGGAATGGTAAAAAAGACTCCTTTGCATCTCTACAATGTCACACGATACAACAAAGTTATCGCAGGTATAAAACTGAAGCCGAACGACCATGTCGTGAGTGCATCCTTAGAAGAAGAAGAATACATGATAGTCACCAAGAATGGATATTGTCTACGTTTTGAAACTAGAGAAATCCCTGTCAGTGGTGTCAAGACAGCCGGCGTAAAGGGAATCAGTTTGAAAGAAGATGACTCAGTCGTTGCAGGTAGATCGATCGCAACAAACCATGAATATGCGACCATCTTCACTGACCACTTCACCGCTAAGAGAGTGAGGCTCTCTGATATCGAGAAAATATCACGCGCTAAAAGAGGATCTTTGATCTTAAAGAAAGTAAAATCGACAGTATATTCGGTTTGTTATTTCGAATTAGGTGACACCAAGACTATGTATGTCCTCAAATATACCGACGAAGTCAAAAAAATCAAATCGACGGACATCCCAATAATGGATATGGCTTCGACAGGAAGCACTATCTCTAAAGAGAGTATCATAAATATAAACGTCGATCCATCGCTCATCGTAATCGATGCATCGAAAGAACCGATCGTCGGAGAAAATTCTAAAAAGGGCTCAGCTGAAGAGGCAGAGTTACCTCAATTTTTAGAAGAATTTAGATTGTGAGTAAAAAATGGATCGCGAAAAGAATGAATTTCCCTGGGAAACGATGGATACTACAGTTCTCATGATGCCAGAAGAATTGCTCGCATACCATTTATACCGTTTAAAGTTAGAAGAAACACGCAAAAGAGAGAAACAAATCGTCAACAATCGTAAAACGATAGTTTCTTATCTTGTTCGCGAAAAAATTGAGAAAGAAGAGAAGTCTAGATGTTTTCAAAAGTAATTCACGACAATACGATACCACCAAATTTTCTAAATAGCATCCTGACCAATGCAGCATTATATACAATGTTCAAGGATGACTACGAAGCAAACAAGGATTACTTTCAAGGACTAGAAAAAGAAGAGTACTTGAGTGCTATGCTCGCATTCATCGAAGATGCTCTTTTTTCATCTAATATATATAATATCTATACGGATCCTGTCGATCTCGAAGAAGTAACTGAAGGCAAGCTTACCTACATAAAAAATTTCTACGACGACTTTCTATTAGACGAATTTCGCGTCGATCCCGATTCGATCTTAAAAACGAAATTTTTTAGAGGAATGGTTTTTGCCAATACGAACGACTTGTATGCATCGAAGACAAAAGAATTCGGAGATCTATTCGAATACATATTCAAAATATCTTTAGATTACGATGACATAGTGAGCATTCTCATCAAGGAGCCGAAAAGAAAATTGGAAGAAGACGAAGCATTGTCTATGAAAGAATTCGACGTTTTATGCAATTACATCAAGAATAATACCAAAGGTTTCGTATCGATGAACATTGTGACTAAGATGCTTCGAAATCACGCTTATAAAACAAACCATATTTTCGATGCAGAAGTAGTGAAAAGTATCGTCGCTTCGACAATAGGAAGTTACTTGGAAACATACGGGATAGTCGTACAAGTAGAATTTTTGAGTGAACTCGATCGACAAGAAATGAGCAGCTACACTTTAGAACCTAAGAGAATAATTTTAGATGAAAATTTGATAGACAAATTCCTTTCTCTAAATTATACCGAAATATTCACTGAACTATTTTTCGAAGCTGAATACTTGAAAACTCGCATTTTACTAGAAAGAAACGAAGTAAATTATGCGACCCTCAAATCTTTGATGCTCTTGATAGTTTCAAAAGCAGATTTAACTAGACTGTTTATAGACGAATCTTATCATCCCACGGACTACGACCTAGATTTAAAAGTATCCTGTTTCATCAAGACACTACGTTTTTTCTCATCTTTTGGAGTCAACTTGTTTTCGAATTTCAACGATTCACAATTAGCCAAATTGGATTTGAATATGGAGGAAGCAGACCTCGACGAATTTTCTACAAAAGAGATATCGCTCGATCAAAGATTTTTCGATGTATTTGAAAAACTGAAAGATAAAACATCGCTCACCAAAAAGTACGCAGTCTTAGGAGTTTTATTCGACTCATCGGGAAATAGAATAAAAACCGTCGACTTGATAAAAAAATATATGCGAACCGAACATCGAGAATTTATAGAAGAGTATCTAGATTCACGCATAGTCGACCCGGAGATGATGATCGAAGATGTCATAGACTTATCTTCTTATCGCCCTAAAGAAGAGTCAGTTCGGAACTTTTTAGAAAGAGAACTCAAGTATATTTATATAGACTCTTTCTACTATAGTTTGGAAAGCTATTTGAAATTAAAAAATGGACCGAAGTTCGATAAAGATGAGTATCTAGCGGATCTCGCTGTCAAAATAAATTGCATCAAAGACACTCCCTTAACACATAGATTTATCGATTGTGCACTTTTTACTATAGAAGAAACGCAACAAAATATCTGATCACGCATACAATAGAGTAGGTGGTTGGAATGAAAAAGGAAGAATTTAAACAATTCGTCGCATCGCATCCTGCCCTAGTCGAAGTAGTCAAAAATAAGACTCATTCGTGGCAGGATCTTTTTGAAGTTTACGATCTTTATGGTAAAGATGAAGCAATGTGGGATAGATATTTAAAAAATTCTACAGAGACAAGCGAAGCCGCATCTTCGAAGATGAATTCCCTCGGAGAGTTGACCAAATTGTTCAAAAATGTAAATATCGACAATGTCCAAAAGTATATCGATACTGCTCAAAAAGCTATAGGTGTAATTCAAGAATTGACAGGATCGAAAGCTGCCGAGACCATTGCCAAAGGGCCTTCCATGGCTAGACCTATCAACAAGATATTCGAGGACTAGTACATGCAGCTGATTACTCTATATGCCTTAAAAAGTGACGAAAAAATGCATAGATTTTTAAAAGAGAACTCCGAATGGTATAAAAATTTAAATCGAAATTCGGGAAACTATCAAACTTTCGTCAAAGCCATGAAGAAGCAGTATAAACTTAATCCGACCGATAAAATAAGTGGGGCACTAGACAACTTGGACCTCATTTCTACTGTAATCGAAACTGTAAAATAGAGTAAATTACACAATTTGCTCATTGCAGATTTTCTTTCCTCCATGTTATACTATATATAGTAAAATAGCAATGGTTAACATAAAATTTGACAAATTGTCACTTTTGTGTTAAAATACCCACCAATTAAAGGATTTAAGGGGGATTTTTATGAAAGGATACATTCTAGACTACGTCAATGAAAATGAGTATCATAAGTTAGAACGTGCTTTGAAAAAATACAACATGCTCGCATATAAAAAGTTGAACTTCGAATACTATCCTGCACTTCGAGGGGGAAACTTTTTAGGAGAAAAAGTAAAAACCGATAAGAATGAGGGTAGAGTCTACTACGAACTCAAGCTTCCAAGCGATCATATGTTTTCACAAGTACATGGTGATGTAATTCTACATTACATCGTCTATACTAAAGAGAGTATTGTAATGCTCGATACGATAACACCATCGGATATTTTGCTCGAAGGTCATATGGCCGAACTGACTACTTATAAAGGTGTCATGATAAGCAAGCAAAACGAAGCGAAAGATATGTTTAAAATAGATTTATTGAATATGCTCAATAAATAGAAAGAATCAGTCGATTTAGTTGACTGATTTTTAATTTCTAAATTATCACAAGAAGCAAATCGATCTTTTTTGTGCCAACTACAATTCTTAGCGAAAAAGATGTCCTTAAGCAAAACGCCATATTATAATATTTATTACAAGTATTTATCACTTTGTTGTGATTGTTCTATTTGAACTGGAATTTCATCACAGCAATATAATTTGATTAAATCCACCATTTCTTTTAAATCCTCTAAAGATTTTCTTACATCCTTTTTGATTTCACTATTAGTTGTAACCTTTGAAATAGTATTTACTAGCCCATATTGTGAGATATTTTTTAATGCTTTGGGGGCAATACGTAAACTATCTATTACAATTCCTTTACAATCTTTTAGACTTCTTTTAACTAAAAATTCAATTGTTTGTTCTTGTAATAACTCTATTGCAGTACATTTATTATCGGAAAAATTACTAATACCATTTAAACAAACGAATGCTTTTGCCATATTAAATAAGAAATTAGGAGGAACAAACTCATAATTTATACAAACATTGATCATATCAATAAAGTAATAAGTAACTTCTTTTTTCTTCACTTCTTCACAATATTTCTTGCAATCTTCTTTAAATGATTGCTTTTTTTCTGCACTCATGTTTCCATAAGAAACTAACATATTATATAGTTTTTCATAATTTCCAGAATATGCCGCTAAAAAAAATTTTCTACATAATTTGGCATCGCTATCACTTAGAATACATAAAAGTCCCATATCTAAAAAGCATATATTGCCTTCTTCATCTATACAAATATTTCCACTATGCGGATCGCCATGAAAAACAATTGGTTTATCATTAAACAATGCCCAAAAACTTGACCTAATATAACTATTTAAAGCAGTAGTAATCCTAGTTTTATTTTCATCAGTTAATATCAACTTATTGACAGTTTGAGTTCTTACAAATTCCATGACAATTACATTATCAGTACAATATTCTTCGTATAATCTAGGAACTTTGATTTTCTTTGTGCCTCTTACTTTTCCATTGACACTGTCCGCAAAATTTTGATATACTTTAATATTTTCTTTTTCATGTGCAAAATCTATTTCTTGTTCTATCCACTCTAAATATAAATCCAGTGCATGATCTCCGCCAGTAAAATTACCAAAATTTACAAATTTACCAAATCTATGAACAATTTTTCTTATTCGTTTTAAATCTTCATCTATTGTTCTTGTGATATCTTTTCTTTTGATTTTGATTGCCACTTCTTCTCCAGTTTTAAGTATCGCTCTATGTACTTGTGATATAGATGCAGATCCAACTGGTTCTTTTTCGATAAAGCTAAATATATTATCTAAATTTACACCATATTCTTGTTTTAATATTTCTTCAATTTCATCATAACCAATAGGATTACAATTGTCACAAACACTTGATAACATTTGTCTATCTTTTTCAGTAAATAGATTACCAAAATTCTGAGTTGCTAAAATTTGGGCTAATTTAATATAAACTACACCCATTTTTTCAGAAAAATCTTTAATAACTATTCCATTATTTCTTCTCAGTATAAACTTACTAAATAATAATTTAATTGCTTGTATATATAACTTCATATTTAACTCCAAAAAAATTTGATTAGTATTATACAACAAAATCTAATATTTGTCTATATTTTTATCTTAAAGTCATCCTTTCTTTTATTATCGTGAAAATAAATTTTGAAAGTTTCTTTTAAGCAACAAAAAACTAACTATTTCTAGTTAGTAATCTATTACTCACTCAAAATTTCGAGTATCTATCAAATATGGTGCGAGTAACAGGACTTGAACCTGCACGGTATAACCACTAGATCCTAAGTCTAGCGCGTCTGCCAGTTCCGCCATACTCGCAAAAAATAAATGGTGGATCTTGTAGGGCTCGAACCTACGACCGCCCGGTTATGAGCCGGATGCTCTAACCAACTGAGCTAAAGATCCATCAACGTATTAATGATATCATTATGCACATTCAAAGTCAAGATTATTTTAGTCATTTTTCTTCTTTAAATATAGATGGCAAATAGATTCTTTCGAACTGTTTGCCTTATATTTTATTTTTTAATTTTTTTTAACTCAACATAGTCTTTTTTTATCAAATTTGAGCAAAATAATGCTATAATGGAAAGCGAGGTAGTACAAATGAGTCGTAGAAGTAAATTGGCACGCGAATATTTAAACATCGTTTTTAGATATACAATAGCCCTCATAATCGCAATGTTCATAAAAGTTTCTATAATAGACATGATTCCTTCGAATGAAGAACAAAATCGCATAGTTTTCAACGAAGATAAAAATGAAGAAAAAGCTTTCAAATTGGAATATACGATAAAAACTGTAGAAGATGACATATCTTCCTTTAAAATACCTGTATTCGTAGATGAGAATCTCAATAACTATGTCGACGACTATATTCTTTCCAACGATTGTCATAATTTGGAATATCGAATCACCGAATTAGGAAAGGATCGTGCAAACATCTTCTTAAACTGCGGTAGCCCATCCAATAAGATTTACGAGTATCGTAATAAAAAAGAACTTGAAATGAAAGATTTATTCTTCGATTACGATCAGTTTTTAAATAATTCAAAACGACTGATCAACCTAAAATATCCTAAATTTGTAACCGAAGATATAATTTGGGAAAAAGCAGTTTATGAAATAAAACCCAATGAAATTACAGGATATTACAAAACAAAAGAGTTTAAAGACGCCACTTATACGATCAATAATAATGAAATTGAAAATTTAGCCAATTATGATATGCATTATGATGATGCGTACGAAAACGAGAAATTCGAATTGGATCCTAACAAAAAAGCCATCGCTTTTACTTTTGACGATGGACCGAGCACATACGATATATATATAATAGATGCTCTTGTGGCAAGTCATTCGACCGCGACATTTTATATGGTAGGTAATCGCATGAGATCTTTCCCGCTCAGCATCGATAAGATGATCAAAACCGGCATGGAAGTAGGGAATCATACGTACGATCATAAATCACTGACTTCGCTGAGTGATGCCGAAGTAAAAAATCAAATAACGAAGACGAACGATTTATTTTATGAAATGACAGGCCATAAGCTGACATCCCTCCGACCTTCCTATGGCAATATCAACAATCGCGTTCGTGTTCAAGTTGGAATGCCAGTCATCCTTTGGAATATAGATACGCTCGATTGGAAAACTAGAAACGCAGAAAAAATTTATAACAGTATAATAAACAATGCCAAAGACGGAGATATAGTGCTCATGCATAGTCTCTATGAATCGACTCAAAAAGCCGTAGAAAAAGTCTTACCTGAATTGTACAAACGCGGATTTCAAGTCGTCAGTGTAGGGGAGTTAGCTAAATTAAAAAATTATGACCTAGCAAATGGCAGTACTGTATGGAATATAAATTGAAAACTACGAAATCTATCATTTTTGATAGATTTTTTTACTGAGTTTTTGATTCTAATTTTGCTTGAACAAACAATTTAGTAAATTGTTTGCTATATGCTATTACGAATGTTATAATAATATCGACTTATTAAAAGGAGAGTTTTATATGAAGAAAACTGAAAGTTTTAAAAATTACCAAAGTCAAATGGAGCTAAAGCAAAACATCGCTTTGCTCATAGAAGCATTACAAGTGTTAATGAGGCCTGAAGGAACAAATTCAATTGAAAGTTCTAGATATCAAATCGATATAGTACAAAATTTATTGTCGACTTTATTCGATGATTTACAAAACTACATAATTCAAAACGGGATTAATATCGATTTAAATAGTACTTTCATAGAAGGATTTTATGAAGCATTAAAAGAACAAGATGACGATATTATGGCCAGTAGAAAAACTTTAAATAGATATAGAAAAATGGAAAAATCTTTCCACAATTTACGATTATTAGTTTCAGAAAGTACGATCAATATAATAACATTGCTTATAGACAAAGGCTTTGTAGAAGAAGTTGTAGAATTGATTGTTTCGGGCAAAATACCGATGGAACTAAAAAGAGAGATCATGGAACATATAGTTTATAATCACTTCGGGCAATTAAATGAAATATTCGATAGAATTCCTGCTTCCGATTGCGATTATGATGACTATGATATAGAATATAGAAAACAGTTTAAAGAATTGTTAGATCAAAACTTAAAAGCAATTTTTAACGATCCACTTTTCATCAAAAGTACTATTAGAAATTTGTTAATGACTAAATATTGTTCTGAAAATGAAAAAAATGATGTATTAAACGCGATCGAATTTTTCGTAAAACATAATCTCATCGACATGAACTCCATCAATTGGTTGCAAGATAAACAAATAATATCATCTGCTGCAGCTGGATATATAATGGGGAACAATATTTTAGGAAGATACCTGTATTCACTACCAACATATAAACAACTATATCCTACAATTAGACAAAATTCCGATATAGCCATTATGGAAGCTTTATTGAAAAGACCTTTTAAAAACGAGTTGATTATGTTCCTTCAAAGTGCAAACTTTGAAAGTACACCGGAAAAATTAAATCGACTAATGCAAATTATCGTGCAAGATCAACCATCAAATCCAAATATTATCGATATAGAGATTATAATAGGCATTCTATTAAGAAAAACCAAAAAGAAAGATTATAAAGCAATGAAAAAAGCTATAGAAGATCTAAAAACCAACGTAGATATAGATTTATTAAATAAAAAAAGACAAGAACTAACTAGAAAATTGAGAACAATCAACGATTCTTTATTAGATCAATACCCGGCAACAAGAGTAATAAAAAGTCTAAATTTGACTATGAAAGATAAACGAGACAGCACCAAATAAAGGTGCTGTTTTAATACCCTTAAGGAAGTTTGCGAAGCAAACAAAAATCTGCTCGCTAAGCGA
>CAOJEC010000037.1 GCA_948433885.1 uncultured bacterium
TAAATCATTTTTCATTTATATTCACCTCTTTCTTATGTTCTTAAATGTCGTAATCCCTTTCTAATTCTTATTATAAATAGTGCCAAAATTACTATATTTTTATAATTTTTTAGTGTTTTTAACCATTTTTAATGAAAATATGCAAGATCCAAATCGGATAATTTCCTTTATTTATAAGGGATTAAGAGTGTTCTTAATTAAATCGTAATCAACCAGTTGATTGTCGAATTTTGTCGATTATCCATTTGTTTCACTTCCTATCTTCTATCACTCCTACTTTTATCCCAATAACTCCATATTTATCTTGTTCTTCTTTAGAATAATACTTTTCCATATCTTTAGGATTTGCTATATCATATTTGTCATATCCTATTGCTATTTTATCAAAATGTTTATATAATTCTTTAAAATTCGAATATTTATATAATCCCTCTATTTTAACTATAATTTTTTCTAAAGTTACTCTATTTGTAAATTCTATGAAGTCATTTTCTTTTAATAATTGTCTTTTTTCATCATTTAATCGCAACTCTATGGTTTTTGTTCCATCTTTTATACGATTAAATGGACCATTATTTAAATTCCTATTATGTGTTGTTTTCATACTTATCCTCCACAATTAATTATTTTTTAATTTTCGTAATCATAATCCCATAAGCTTAATTTACCATTTACTTCAATAGGATTTATTTTTTCAATGTTTTCTAATTTAAATCCATATCCATCCCAATCATTCGATGTTTTATTTATTACGCCTTTATATACTATTGGATCTTTTTTAGCTAATACATCTCTTAATCTATCATCAACTTTGACACAATCAGTAATTATTGCCTTTGCAATAATTTGACCAACTGGATATTCTAAATTTAAATGTTTGAATCTCTCCATTGCCTTTTTATCTATCCCTTTACCTGCATGAATTAATATATCTCCACGATATTTAGTTTTCCATGTTCTAAATTCATATTCTTTATAACCTTCTGCTATTAATGTTGCCCATGGTTGTTTAATTGTTATTGCTTTCATTTTACCTCCAATTAACTTTATCTGTATAAATTTTCCAATACTCTAGTTAAACAATCTTCTGCAGTTTTATCTGTATCTGAAAATCTAATTCTAACTAATTTACCATTCACTTTAAATATATATGGATTTTTTACTTTAGTCAAAAAATCTAATATTCTTTCATTACTAGGTTTTCTTCTATCTATTTTTATAGAACTTATTTCGTCTACATCATCTAGCGTTACATCTCCAGTTTCATGCTTTTACATCTTTCTAATTTTTCTTTAATTTCTTCAATATTATATTTATCCATAAAATCACATTTCAAATTAATTATATATTCAAATGTAATTAATGGTAAAACTTTAACAATATTTCATTAAAAATTATAAGAAATAAAACCTTCTGCACAATCGTTGTAATCAACTAAAACCTTAACTTCGAGAGAATTTATTTCGACATCAAAACAACCTCTTTTATTCATATAAGCAATAGAATCGGATAAATCTTCAAAGGCCATATGAAAACATATAGAATCATCACTTATTTTCTCTACTTGACTTTTAACCGGCCAAATTAGAGCTGATTCATTATTTTCTGACAAACAGTATTCATTAAAATCTATGTCCTTCGTCTCTCCCACTTTTATACTATTGATGTATTTCCAATCGTACATAACATAAACCTTCAAACAATATTTACAAGATTTATCTATAACTAATAGTTCGGATCTATTCAGTTCTATTTTACTTATTCCTATATCCACACCATTTAAATTCATCATATTTTGTTCGTGCATCATATCATCTCTCTTTTTTCGTAATCAAAATTATGAGTTATACAATAGTTTAAAAGGAACATGCGCACTTACATATCCTTTTTTACATAGTCAAATTTACTGATCAGTAAAACCAAATTTTATTGACATCTTTCCAACTTTCATTCAACTTTATTCTATCAAAAACTCTCGAATCGAAGAGTGTCTCGACATCATCAAAATATATTTCCTCCATATGACCTAGCCATTGTATAGATAGACTATCTTTGAACGGAATGATCATATACTCTTCGCCATTTATCTCGAAGCAAAATTCCGGTTCGACACCTTGGCTCGACCATTCGATCAATCTTCCTTTAGTGTATTCTATATCGAAATAATCCAAAACGTCTTCCCCTAAAGTTATCATCTTCCATCTATATTCATCTTCATCTTCGACTTCGAAGCCCAATTTCTTATACAAAGAAACGGCTTTCTCGTTAGATTTATACACCCAAAGATAGACTATTCCTTCTCTCATGATCTCGCGTATAATATTTCTACCGATACCTTTATCACGATAAGCTTCTTCGATATATATGTCGTCTAAAAATATTCGCGAATTCACATATTTATGTCTGACGCATCCTACGACTTTGCCGTCGACTAAAATATTTTGAAATTCTTCGATATTTTCACTGACAGCCTTTTCGACAAATTTACATATCTTCTCTTTCTCAGTACAGTCCATTTCTCCAGCATTTTCAAAAATGCTCTTTTTCTTGTATTCGCACAATTGGAAATAATCTTCACGACTTGCCTTTTTCAGTTCGTAATTTGCATTCTCGATCATTCTACTCCCCCAAAACTCCCGAATGGAAATATCACAAAATCGGTTTTACCTATAATGTCTTCTTTTTTTACACATCCAAACCTACGCGAATCGGTCGAGTCTTCTCTATTGTCACCTAAAACATAATACTCGTTCTCTGCACAATAGTCTTTAAAATCGTATGTTTGTCCATCTCCGTATTTATGATCGATTTGCTCTCCATTTATATAAAGTTCATTATCTCTATATTCGACATCTTCTTTAGGCAACCCGATAACTCTCTTTATGAGTTTCTCTTTACCCTTTTTTATGACGACAATATCCCCGCGCTCGATCGAATGGTCAAATTTTTTTAAAATCATGAAATATCCATCGTCCAAAGTTGGATACATCGAAAGTCCATTTACCCTTATGGGAGTCGCGATGAAAGTTCTAATCAAAACGATCACCAAGATTATGATGATGTAACTTGCATACTCTTTTATCTTATCTTTCATTAATAATCACCATAACGATTATACCACGACTCTCACTTTTTGTCGAAAGTCAAATGCTTGTCAAAGATTTACAATTGTTTCACCTGTCAATAACTGTATAATTTTACACAGCAAAAAATCAATTGTTTGACGACAATTGATTTGTAAACATTACGCAAATATGATTGCTATTATGAATATTACCAATATTACGATACCAAAAGTGATACCCGTTATCTTCAATGCACGCTTTATTGGATTTCGTTCATTTTCTTCATTAAAATAATATGTATTTTTCTTGCGAACTACTATTCCACGAGCAATCAAGAAATTCAAGACATTCTCTTTACCGGCAATTTCGCTCATCAATTCATCTTTTGTAATGGTATGATCTTTGCTCATTGCTTGTTTAGTCTTGAAAACTTCCTTGACGGAGTCGATATCTTCGTTGCTAGGTCCATAAAAAGGATTGCTGAAAGATACCTTTTCGTCACCGGCATCGATGCTTCTTTTGATATTCATTATTATACCACCAGCACCCAAGACAGTGAACAACAATGAGAAAATGTAATCGTGAATTATTGCAGATTTGAATTCTTCAAATTGATACAACATCTTGACCATTTCGAAACTCATCTTTCCATATTCTTTGAGAACCAATAGATTAGGAATGATGATCAATGTTGCAAGAGAAATTGCGACTAATGAAACTACCCCGATGATTATTGGTACTATTTTGTTGATAGAACCTTATTATATTACAAAATGTTACAAAAGAAAAGATAAAAATTTTCATTAATTTTACCTAAACAAAAAAGAAAAGACTTGCTTTTCTTATTCGCTTCTCAAAGCTTCTACAGGATCTTTTTTCGATGCGAAGTGCGCCGGGATGAGACCTGCTATCACTGTCAAGATCATGCTGATCAAAACCAATGCGACTCCTCCGATGATTGGTAGAACACAAAGCCCTTTTACTCCAGTCAGCGCTTCGATTATGCTGTTCGCTGGAATGCAAATAAGCAATGTAACTCCTATACCTAATAAACCTGAGAACAAGCCGACTATCAAAGTCTCAGCATTGAAAACTCTAGATACATCAGTCTTAGATGCTCCGATCGCTCTTAGAATTCCGATCTCCTTCGTTCTTTCCAAAACGGAAATGTACGTGATGATCCCGATCATGATAGAAGATACTATCAAAGAAATCGATACAAATGCTATCAACACATAACTTATTATATTGATGATGTTAGTAACTGAACTCATGAGCATGCCGACTAAATCACTGTAATTGATAACATTCTCTTCACGGTTCTCCGCTTCCTCTTTGTCGTTGTAAACCTCTATCAATTCTTTAATCGCATCTTTATCTTCGAAACTCTTAGCATAAATGTTGATCGAAGACGGTTTGTCTAAATCTATTGCTCCCAAAGCTTCCAAAGTACTTTCATATGTTGCACTGGCTTCTTCTTTATAACGGGCTATGACTTCGGCCAACTCTTCTTGAGGAAGGCTTGCCAAATATTTTTGTTGTTCGACACTCAAATTTTTCAAATCGAATTCCGAATCCGAAAATTTGAGTCCGGTCAATATATTGACTTCTGGTTTATTTTTTTGTTCTTTGACGATGGCAGCTTCGTTGTTTTTCTCTATCACATGTCTTTCTAAATCTTTAGTATAGAATATTTTTCCCATCGTTTCCATCGGTACAGCTGAATCTTCGCTAGGTTTGATTATACCTACTATTTCGATTTCTTCCGCTTTATCGAGCAAAGACTTCATGTACTTTTCATCGTCTTTTTTATAAGTCCAAACTTTACCCTTTTTTTGATAATAATCGGTATTGGAAAGCATTTTGAATTTCAAACCGACTAAATCATCGAATTCGTAGATCGTCTCCTGTGTCTCGACAGTTTCTCCTGCCTTGACTTTATCGAAAGACTCCTTCAGTTCATCTTGACTTTTGAGCCCCAAAGCATACAATACGTAGTCCGTGATACGATTGTTTGCATCTACCATCAAGACAACTTCGTTGTACTTTTCGGGCATTCTTCCTGTGACGACATCGTACATTTTATCGTTCAGTTCATCATTTTCCAAAAGTTTATCCCAAACTTCTTCCATCATGATGGACATACCACCGTACATTTCTGCCATCTTTGACATACCCAAAGTATCCATCACAGTATCGGGGTTGACCTGTACAATCTTATCTTCGTAGTTCGAATTGTAAAGTTGAATATCGAAGTTATAACCATAATCGATCGCGGTCACGTGTTCATCGAATTCATCCTTCTTCTCTTCCATGTATTCTTTAAAAGACTCCAAATTGTTAGATTGAATACTAGAACTCATGATCGACAAAGAATCTATGATGACATCGTTAGAATATATTTTATCTTTATCGTAATCTTCTTTGGCATGTTGTTTTTCTATGATACTTCCCATCAAAGAAGACATATCGATCGATGTTCTATCTATAGTGATAGGATAACTAGTGAGAGTTTCTTCCTGAACATTATCTATATATTCTTGAACACCATTCGACAAAGCTAGTATGAGGGCGATACCTATAATCCCGATCGATCCTGCGAAAGCCGTCAGTATAGTTCTTCCCTTCTTCGTAAGTAAATTGTTCAATGACAAATTACATGCGGTCAAAAAGGACATATTCGTCTTTTTCTCTTTGGAACTTGCCGTTTCGATTTCATCTTCATCGTAAGGATCGGTATCTCCTTCGACAACTCCATCTCGAAGTTCGATAATACGCGTCGAATATTCTTTGGCCAATTCGTCATTGTGAGTGACCATTATGACGAGTCTATCTTTAGCAACTTCTTTCAACAAATTCATTATTTGAGTACTCGTCTTAGAATCGAGAGCGCCTGTAGGTTCGTCAGCAAGCAATATATCAGGATCGTTTACTAATGCCCTTGCTATAGCCACTCTTTGCATTTGTCCACCGGACAATTGGTTAGGTCTTTTCGAAATGTGATCTCCTAAACCTACTTTTTTCAACGCAGCAACGGCTCTTTTTCTTCTCTCACTTTTCGAAACACCCGACAAAGTGAGAGCCAATTCGACATTCGATAAAATCGACTGATGTGGAATCAAATTGTAACTTTGAAAGACGAATCCTATTTTATGATTTCGATATGTATCCCAATCTCTATCTTTGTATTGTTTCGTACTGACTCCGTTGATCACGAGATCGCCACTCGTGTAATCGTCTAAACCACCGACGATGTTCAATAAAGTCGTCTTACCTGACCCAGACGGTCCTAAAATAGAGACGAATTCGTTTTTTCTAAACGACAAACTAACTTTATTCAAAGCCTTTTGAGAAAAGGAATCCGTCTTGTAAACTTTTGTTATCTTTTCGAGTTTTAACATACTCAATCTCCTTCCTCTTCCATTTCTTGGAATTGAGAATTGTATAATTCAGCATAGAAGCCATCTTTTTTAATGAGTGCATCATGATCGCCTTGTTCGACGATGTTTCCATCTTTCATTACCAAAATCAAGTCGGCATTTCTGATCGTCGACAACCTGTGTGCAATGATAAAACTCGTACGATTTTTAGTAAGTTTGTCCATAGCTTTCTGCACTAATACTTCAGTTCTAGTGTCTACTGAACTAGTCGCTTCATCCAATATCAAAAATGGTGAATCGTCGACCATACTTCTCGCGATCGTTATCAACTGTTTTTGTCCTTGACTTAAACTATCCGCGTCACCTATCACTGTATCGTATCCGTTTGGTAATGTCTTAATAAAGTGATCGAGTCCTATTTTCTTACAAGCATCTTCGATCATTTCGTCGGTTACCGACTCGTCGTTGTAACGAATGTTTTCTCTTATAGTTCCATCGAACAACCAAGTATCTTGTAAAACCATGACGAATAAATCGTGAACATTTTCTCTCGTCAAATCCCCGATAGATACCCCATCGATCAAAATATCTCCCGAATTGATCTCATAAAATTTCATCAACAAATTGACGATCGTCGTCTTACCTGCTCCTGTCGGCCCTACGATAGCTATCTTCTCTCCAGGGGAGATCTTTGCACTAAAATCTTTGATGATGACTTTATCTTCATCATAACCAAACTTGACATTTTTAAATTCGATCGCACCCTTGACAGCATCTTTTTCTAAATACTTCCTTTTATCCGTTTCGTCGGTCAATTCACGAGCTTCCAAAAATTCGAATACTCTTTCACTCGCCGCCGCGGTCGATTGCAATTGAGCCATCGCTTGTGCAAATTGAGTGAGAGGTTGCGTAAAAAATCTTATATACAACATGAATGCTACTATGACACCGAATGAAATATCTCCATTCATCGTCAACACTGCTCCGACAATACACACTGCTACATAGCCAAAATTTCCTATGAAACTCATAATCGGATGCATAAGCCCGGAGAAAAATTGACTTTTACGTCCATTTTCGAACAAACGATCATTTATCTCTTCGAACTTCTTTTTGACCTCTTCGTCACCATTGTATGCTTTGATGACGTTATGGCCAGAATAAACTTCCTCTATGTGTCCGTTGATTGCACCCAATTCTTCTTGTACTTTCGTAAAATATTTCTGACTGCGAGCCAAGATTATCATCATGAGTACGAATCCCAAAATAGTAGAAACTATAGCTGTGATAGCCATCAAAGGACTCGTCTTGAACATCATGAACAAAGATCCTATAAACATAGTCACTGCGACGACTAACGTACTGAAACTCTCGTTCATCGTATGCCCTATGGTATCTATATCGTTAGTCATTCTAGAAAGAGTATCGCCTACGGTCGTCTTATCGAAATAAGAAAGCGGCAATCGATTGATCTTAGAAGATACAGCCGAACGTAAAGTCTTCGTATAAGTAGTCGTCACATGTGCCATGACGTAACCTTCTACGTAGTTCAATATCGCCCCTACTCCGTATATGAATAACAAGAGGAATCCGATTCTCGAGACAGCCTCTACATCGACTCCTGTCAAAATGCCGGCCGTTATCGTATTCGTGATCTCTTTGAGTTTATCGGGCCCGATCAGTGTCAAAATCGACGATATAGCGGCACTTATCCAAGCGACGATCATCAACCTAAATAACTTACTATCGTAAGTGAAAAGTTTTTTTATGGAAGAACGGAAATTTTTAGCTTTTCCCGACATATGTGGTCCATGATTATGCATTTTCCAATTCCTCCTTCGTAAGTTGCGAACTTGCGATTTCTCTATAGACTTCACAAGTGTTCAACAAATCTTTGTGTTTTCCTACGCCGACACATTTACCTTGATCCAAGACGATTATCTTGTCGGCTTCTTTGATCGTACCTATTCTTTGGGCGACGATCAGTACAGTCGCGTCGCGCGTATATTTTTTCAAGTCTTCTCTCAAAGCGAAGTCCGTCTTGTAGTCTAGAGCCGAGAATGAATCGTCGAAAATGTAAATCTCGGGATTCCTAGCGATTGCTCGTGCGATCGACAATCTTTGTTTTTGTCCTCCTGAGACGTTCGTTCCACCTTGTGCTATCGAAGAGTCTATTCCTTCCTCTTTTGCTTCGACGAACTCGCTCGCCTGAGCTACTCTTATCGCCTCTCTAATCGAGTCATCACTCGGCTTTCCGTCCTTGCATTTTCCCAAAGTGATATTGCTCTTTATAGTCCCTTTGAACAATACTGCCTTTTGGGAAATGTAGCCTAGTTTGTTGTTCAAGTATTCGCGTTTCATAGATTTGACGTCCACACCATCGACTAAAACTTCCCCGTCCGTTGCATCGTAAAATCTCGGTATCAAATTTATCAAAGTCGATTTACCAGAACCCGTCGACCCGATGAAAGCAACTGTTTCGCCCTTTTTCGCTTCGAAAGATATATTTTCGAGTATGTACTCCTCGGCATCGGGATATTTGAATGAGACATTTTTGAATACTACTTCTCCCACGATTCCTGTAGTGTCTTCATCGATCGTCCCATCTTCCATGTGTGGATTCGTTTCTAACACTTCGTTTATTCTTTTCGCAGATACACTTGCTCTAGGATAGATTATGAACAACATGACGAGCATGACGAATGACATGATAACTTGTACTGCATACGAAGAAAATGTCACCATATTTCCGAATATCGTCATCTTGTCGACCAAAGCCGCCTCGTTTATCAAATAAGCACCGATCCAATAAATGGACAGCGACAATCCTGACATCACTGAACTCATCACGGGACTCATAAACGCCAATGTTTTCTGATTAAACTGTTGTATTTTATTTAGTTCAGAATTGACTTTTTCGAACTTTCCTTGTTGATATTCTTCAGCATTATATGCCCTGACAACTCTTATACCGGTGAGATTTTCACGCGTCAATCCATTTATTTTATCCATCAATTTTTGAACCACTTTAAATTTTGGCAAAACCAATAAAATGAGTACGACGACCATCGCGAGTACTGCCAACACACCGATCAAAGTGATCATGGAAAATTCCCAACCCTTATTGGCAATTTTACCGATCGCGACAACGGCCATTATCGGAGCTTTTATGAGCATTTGTATTGCTAGCACGACGAACATCTTAACTTGTGTCACATCGTTAGTACTTCTCGTTATCAAACTGCTCGTCGAAAAATCTTTGATTTCTTCCATACCGAAGTCTGAAACTTTATCGAAGATTTTACTTCTCAAGTGTTTTTCAAAACTAGTACCTATGTAAGCAGCCAAATAACCGACTATCACCGCGGCTACCAAACTAGCAAATGCACACCCTAACATGTAGCCACCTTGGACCAATATATCGCCTATGGCACTTCCCTCCGTTTGAACCAACACGGTTATCTCTTGCATGTAATCAGGTATTTTTAAATCGACAAATACTTGAACTACAATGAAAATTACACTCAACAAAAAGAACAAAATTTCCTTTTTTGTAAGATTTTTAAACATTTTTATCATCAAACAAACCTTCTTTCTTTATATTTTCTTTCATCTTTTCTATGACACCATAGAAAACATCGAAATCTTCTTGTGAAATTCCTTCGACTATTCTCTCTTCCAAGAGTCTCATTTCACAAATCATCCTCTGCTTCTGCTTTTCGAATGTCGGAGATAACTTGACAATTTTTCCTCTTCCATCTGTAGTTGATGTGAGCCTTACTATAATATTATTCTTTTCCATAGTATCTAGAATACCTGAAACAGTCGACTTTCTGACGTGAAGTGCCTTCTCAAAATCTTTTTGAAAGACATCTTCTTCGTCGTGATCGAAAAGATATTTTACTACTTGAAATTGAGCATAATTGGTGATTTTAACGTCGCACATTTCCTCTTTTTTATTGAAACGCATCGCCAAATTAAGAAAATCTTTAATTTCCATCAAAGGATATTTTTTCATATCATCACCCCAATAGTTCGGCTACTAACTAATCGACATTCACTAGTATAAAGCTAATAAAAATTTATGTCAAGCGCGGCCCTCACACTTCACCAAAACCTCACAAAAAAGCACAATTTATTTAAACAAACAAAAAATGATCATTTCATATGAGACGACCATTTTGTTTTCAAGTATCTTATTCTGAACGATACGGATTTTTCATAGTACCATCACCAATTAGGGTATTAACATACTCTGCACTTAAGTTTATAACTGGTGTGATGTAACCATCGTAGTTTCCATGGTGATAGTAATTCTCTCCAGAATCATACTCAATGAATATATATGTCTGCGAACCATTGAAATAGCTAGGCGAGAGCGACCAGTACCAATATCCAGAACGATATAAATAATAACTTGTATTATTGGTATTATATTTTCCCGACCCTGCGGCTACTATTTCATCCGCGGTTATCAAACCTACGGGATATCTAAGTGCGCCGTTTCCTTTATTCGTATCATTCACTGTAAATGCATCATTCTTTTGTGCACATCTGAAAGTTGGAGTTGCTCCTGTATATCCGCCGAAACATGCTCTCATTCTCGCGAATGCTCCATAGGCTGTATAATTACTTCCATAACCTAATCCTGTGTCCTCAAACCATCCTGTTTCTGCCTTTCCTGGTGTGCTCCTATCATTACAAAACAGTGTATCCGATACTGCGCTTCCATATCCTTTATCTGCTATATTCGTCTTGTACCATGCATCTACTACTTCCTTGATTGTTGAATCGGCTGTGTTCGTCTGAGCCTGTGCCTTGCTTGTACTTGCCGTTGTCCCTGACGGTCCATACATCCATCCTACATATTTGTTGTCATTATAACTACTATTGTACGCTTGTCCTGTCTTGATGAATCTGTTTGAACTGTTTGCTCCATTCGCATGTGCCTGTGTTCCATCATATATGATTCGGAGTGATCCATCTCCATTGACTCGGATTATTCTCCAATAGAAGCCTGCGAATTTGACATAGTTGTTTGTTACTGCTCCTCGATAGTAATAACTTGTCCCATAGTCATCTTCCATCTCGAAGATTCCTTCTGCTGTTGTAGCTGGTTCATCAAAATCGGTTCTTACTCCATTGGAAGTAACATTTAAATGATTTAATGTTTCTAATCCATAGTTTATTTCATAATTAATATCTTCCACTTTAAACTTTGTATTGAATATGGCATTTAAATCGGCATCTTGATTTACATCACTCAAGTAATTCAAAGTTATTTCAAGATTGTAATAATATGTTTTACCTAATGGTATAATTAAACTATTTGCCAATATTTTCTTTGAAGCATTCTTGGACTGGGGTACATTAGTTTTACTTACTACTTCAGTATAAGGTCCATCTTCAGTTTCACTGTAAGAAAGTGTATAAGTCAAACTTCCTTCGATATATGTGTTGATCATCTCATCGAAGAACATCTTGACTTTCGCATCTGCGGTTCCCGTATTTTCGATTGTAAACTTCTTCGTAACCGATTCCCCAAAATTTAATACAGCATTCAACCCCAAATCGTTATCACTAAACTTAACACTTACAGTAGCCGTATTCAAAGTCGCATCCATCGGAGTAACTTCTCCCATCGCGGTGAAGTATGCATATGATACACTTCCTACGATCGTCAATACTGACGCGATCGCGACTAACAAACATATCATTCTTTTCGTTCTCAAATTCATATTTTCATTTCTCCTAATTTTATTTCAATCATTTTTTTATTATTCATTATCCAAATTCGATCCACTAGATTCCCCATTAGTCGAATTGATATCCCAAAAATATATTTTTTCTACATCTTCTATAGAATACTTGTATTTATAATCGACAGCCAGTAAAGTCATATATCCATCATTTCTAATCGGTTTTCCATCTCTTTGAAATACTAAAAATATATTATCAGTCAATTGACCTTTAGTAAACATTTCATAGCGAGGCATCTTAGAAAAGAACCCTACTCTAGTAAAAGATGCATCTTGTATCATGATATCCAAAACGTCCGAAAATTTGACACCTGTATAATGATTCGTCACGATATCCCAACCGTTGTCTATTCCGGCATCGAATTCGTACACTTCGATACCATTTGCCAAAAGTAAATTCTTATCCAAAGTTCCGACATAAGCACCATCGATTTTTATTTTAAAATCGGGCAATTCTGTAGATACTTTTTTCAAATTGGCAACTTCTTTGAATCCTAAATTGAGTTCGCTTCCCTTTTTTTCATTACCTTTCATATAAAATATTACAGTTCCGATTGCAATTGCGATTATGAGAATCGTCATTATGATCAAAATTATCGTTTTCTTATTCTTCATAATTTATGCCTCTTCCTTAGTAACTTTGATCGAAAATAGATCTTCGACATTATAATTATAATCTTTGTCAAACGATATCAAATTGAGCACATCCTCACTGATCAATTCACCATTTTTCTTTATGACAAAGAAAGTATCATCTGTAATATCTGCATATCTATAAATGACAGAAACTAAACCGCTACTTTGAAATATGACTTGACTATAATTATCTATGCTCAAGTATTCGAAAGCATCTTTCACACGTATGCCGACATAATGATCCTTCTCGATACTCCATCCATTGTCGACTGTCGCATCGAATTCATAAACTTTTATTTTTTCGACGTCTGTATTGACAAATAATCCCGTATAATCTCCTAAAATAACTGTTCTAAAAGATGGAAGATCACTTATGGTAGTTTCCTTAATGTTTCGTATTTGCCCTTTATCCAAAGAAGATTTTTCTTTGAAAAGGAAGAAAGACAAGCCACATACTATAAGTACGATGCAAACGCAAACGATCCATATCATCTTCTTATTCTTCATATTTTACATCCTTTCTTCACCTATGTAGACTATTATTTCTTCTTTAAGAAATTTTCGTTTGTTATAGGCTTACCAGTCTTAGAATCATTCCATCCACCTATTCCGTCCGAAACAGCACCTGCAACAGAAGATAAATCTTTATTTTCCTGTTCTAACTTCTTCTTTTCCGCTGGAGTTGCCGTATGCCATGCTTCATGATTTGCTTGCATACACGCTTGGGCAGCTGCGGCACTTGATGTACATCCTCCGCCACCACTCGTACTTGAACTTCCTGTTCCGCGGTTGCCTCCGCCACTGCTTGAACCACTGGAACTACTTCCTCCTGAATAAGATGGAGGTGATGGAGGTGGTGAACAGTATGATAATGTATATTGAGGATATAACATGTGATCATGAGGCGTCTTAACGATAGTTCCAGACGTGATATTGCCTCCTACGCTTCCATAAGTGCTTCCGAGTCCACTACTCCAACCGCCTGCTGAGTTTTTATCATTAGATCCGCTGCTCCAATTTTTATCGCTAGATGAATCGTTCCAGCCACCTGCTGAGTTTTTATCGCTAGATCCGCTGGCCCAGTTTTTATCACTAGACGACTCGTTCCAGCCACCTGCTGAGTTTTTATCATTAGATCCGCTAGCCCAGTTTTTATCACTAGACGACTCGTTCCAGCCACCTGTTGAGTTTTTATCGCTAGATCCACTGCTCCAATTTTTATCGCTAGATGAATCGTTCCAACCACTTGACGAGTTGTTATTGCCAGATCCACCAATCCAATTCCCTGAAGAACTGTTGCCACCAGATGGATTGTTTGAACTTGTTGAACTAAGAGACCATCCACTGAACACATAATAGCAATTTCCACTACTGTATCCTGGCATGCTAGGCAATGGTCCATATGGCGAATCGAATGTTACTACCTTCGTCGTACTTCCTGCTGTTACTCTATATTGATTTGCCTTCCAATGAGCATAATATATCGTATCACTCGTGATTTGTACTACATCTCCAGATGTCACTTGAGTTCCTCCACTTGGTGCTGTATACCATCCTAAGAATGTATATCCTACCTTGCTCGCTGTCGGTAGGCTTCCATAGTAGTCATCGTATGTCACTTCTTTACTACTCT
>CAOJEC010000038.1 GCA_948433885.1 uncultured bacterium
AAGCAAGATAAGAGGTGGGTAGTCACCTCTTTTAAAATAAAGGACAAAAACTGTCTGGTGGTAAGCTATTATACATACTTCATATTTAATTAATATGTGAAAAATTTGAAGTAATTTTATATTTGCCTAGAACCATATAATGTAGTATAATGTTTACAAACAAAGAGGTGGCTAACAATGAAAAAATTTTACAAAGAAAATAGAGTATTTGTAATTTTGATGGGGATAGCTTTGGTTTGTATTGCGATCATAATTGGTTTGCTTGCAAGTTATGTTTTAAGTAGTAATGGAGGAGAAAAATACGGAAACCGTCTAGATGGAATTTCTGATGTCGAAATTAAAGACGAATTTAAGGATGAAATGGAATCCAAAATACTCGAAAAAGAAAAAGTAGAGGATACTAAAATAAACATCCACGGAAAAATAATCAATTTCAATATAAAATTTCAAAAAGACACAAGTGTAACAGAGGCTCAAAGTGTAGCAACTAGTTGCATGGAATTCTTCGAAGAAGATTATCTAAATTACTATGATATACAGTTCTTCCTTACGAAAAGTGAATACGAAGAATCGACGAGCACATTCCCAATGTTAGGATATAGAAAGGCGCAGGCTGCAAACATTACGTGGTCAAATAATTCAAAAAAATGATGGTGCAATATGAAAAATAACAAAAGAAATATAATTATAGGTATAATATTAGGAGTACTTTTAATCGCAGGAAGCATTTGTGCAGTTACGTTGATCCTCAAAAATGAAAACGCATTCAATATGAATGAAAAAAAATACATGATCAACAACAAATCTAGCTTAAAATCTATTTCAGTAGTTAATGATGCCAATGTATTTGGTCGCGATGGAACAGGAATATACTATGATTTTTTGGATAAACTCGAAAAGGAAACTGATCTTTCGTTCAATATAGTGACGAGCTCAGTACAAATCGATCAAACAGGTTTAGCGTTGACAAAAGGAAATTATTTGCCAGAAAATTCTAAACTTCTTTATACTGATCATTTTGTACTTGTCGGAAAAAAACATGTGGCAATTTCGGGGTTGGATAAAATTTCAGGAAGCATCGGATATTTATCAAAAGATAGTGAACCATTGCAAACATATCTGAATAAATACACATTGACAACGACAAACTACGATAATAAGACAGCACTTTTAGATGCATTAGAAGCAAATAAAGTAGATTATATATTAGTACCAAGATTAGAATATCTAGACGTTGTCTTATCGAATTTATATGAAATAAATTATCATGTAAGCGGTATGAAAGATTATTATTATCTATTGCATTCCGACGACACTACATTGAATAGTATCATAGGTAAATATTACAATAAATGGAGTGAAGAATACTTCAAAAGCTCATTCAATAAAAGTGAATATGCACTTTTTACAAGTCAATTAAAGCTTACCGAAAAAGAATTAGACATAATCAACAACAAAAAATACACCTACGGATTTATAAAAAATGCTCCTTACGACATCAAATCGAGTGGAATGTTCGGAGGAGTAGTCAGCAAATATATCAAAGAATTCTCTGAATTCAGTGGCATAACATTCGAATATGTAGATTATAAAAAATTGGACAAATTTACAAGAGCTATCAACAAAGGCGAAGTCGATTTATTCTTAAATCATTATTCGATCAACACTTCGATGGCTACAGTCAATTCACTATACAATGTTTTCGTAAGCTTCGTTATGAGTAATAAGGATAATAGAATGTTCGATACATTGAATTCAGTTAGAAATGAGACAATATATGCAAAAGAAAATTCGCTGATCGCAACATATTTGAAAAATAAAGGAATTAAAGTGATCACGTATCGAAAAGATAATGATCTCAAAAAAATATTCAAATCTAATGGAATCGTCGCCATGGATTACGCCAATTTCCTAATTTACAAAGAGACTAATCCGGATGTAAATGAAAGATTCCGCGAAGATACTAACACTGAACTCATCTTTCAGTCGAATAACGATACGATGTTCAATAGACTATTCTCATATTACATAAGTACTATCGATCAAGCTGAAATATTGTTTACGGGTATCGACGATTACAACAAAGCAGTAACATCAGGATCACTGATATACAAAATTACAAAATATGCAATTATCATCATTTTGATGATAGGAGTCGTAGTTTTAGCGACATATCGTTTAGGTAAAAAAGCATTCATTCGTAAAAAGATAAAGAGAAACGACAAGATGAAGTATATCGATTTACTTACATCACTCAAAAATCGTAACTATTTGAATGAAAACGTCCCTATATGGAATCAAAACACTATATATCCTCAAGGAATAGTAGTAATCGATTTGAATGGTATACAAGAACTTAACGACTCTTATGGCTATTCTGAAGGCGACAAACAAATACAAGCCGCAGCAAATGCACTTATAAAAACACAACTCGACAACTCAGAGATCATGAGAACGGATGGAAATGAATTCACCGTCTATATGGTCGGCTATAGTGAAAAACAACTCATCAGTTATGTCAAAAAGTTGACTAAAGAATTCAAGAATTTGCCACACGATAAAGATGCTGCTATAGGTTTCAGTATGATCGAGGACGACGTAAAACTCATCTCCGATGCCATAAATGAAGCGACAGAGAAAATGAAAGAAAACAAATCTAATACTACGGGAAATAAAGATGAGAAAAAGATTTAAAAGATTTATGAAAAATTTGAGCGAGATTTTGCAAAGAGCAGATATGTCCATATTGCCAGGCAGCCTCGCTTTCTCTTTCTTTCTTTCTCTCGTCCCAACTCTCACAATACTATTTTATTTCGCAGCATTTCTGAACATATCGATTTCGGACATTACTTCTTACTTTAACATATCTATCGACAATTCGCTTATTCAATTGATAACACCAGTTGTCGAAAGCACAGAAGCATCTTTCGGCTTGCTCGTTCTTTTATTCGTAGGAGTCTATTTAGCAAGTAATGGTACCAATTCCATAATAGTAACAGCCAACAACATCTACAACATAGAACAAACTCCATTTTTGGAAAGAAGAATAAAAGCTGTCATAATGGTATTCATAATTATACTTTTGCTATTATTCATGCTATTAGTACCAGTCTTCGGAAGCTTCTTGATGAGCTTGATAATCAAAGTAACTGGAAATTCCGGATTTTATGATATCCTCAGTTTTCTAAAGTTGCCATTCTCTTGGTTCATCATCTTCTTTTTCATCAAGATACTCTACACCATTGCGCCAGACAAGCAAATACCGAGTGCATATGTCAATCTAGGAGCACTTTTTACTTCGATAAGTTGGATCATTGCTACTCAAGTATATTTATACTACGTTGGTAACTTTGCCAATTATAGCTTCTTTTACAACAGTTTATCGAATATAGCTATACTTTTGATCCTCGTCTACATCTTGTCGACGGTATTCGTCATAGGCATGGGTATAAATTACAAAGAAGAAGCTTACGAAATAGAGAAGACACAAAGAACACTAGAATTAAAAAATGCCAAGAAGAACCAGCATAAAGATTCGAAATTTAAATAAAATAGTAGAGTACACACGAGTATTACTTAGTGTACGTATTAACTCCTTTGATCACTGGTTGATAAATTATTATCAAGATCACAAAGTGTGATTGAAGAGTAATACTTAAATAGACTCTTCGTGAGTCTATTTTTGTTAATTACTAAAAAAGAGCATCATTCTTGCTCTTTTGATTTCTTTAATTTGTCGAATTCTTTTAAAATGTATTCATCGGTCATTCCAGCTAAGTAATCTAATACCTTTCTCTCCGTAGATGTTTCATCGAGATATTTTTTTGTCATGGAAGAAAGATAAATCTTATTTATAGAACATTCGGGATCATCGATATTTTCTTTATAATAGACGAATAATTCGTTAAAAATTATTTTATAAAATTCTAAGTCTTCACTAGAATTGGCATTCTTATATATTTTCTCGGCACTGAACGATTTCAATTTTTTGATCGCTTCGAATACCTCATCGGATAACATCAAATAAGGTTTGTCTATACTGTTTTCGATAATGTCTACAATGATAGTATTGACTATCTCTCGATTCGTTTTACCTAATACGGATATTGCATCTTCAGGCAAATCCTCAGGCTTCAATACTCCCAATCTGATCGCATCCTCGATATCTCTTCCTAAATATCCGATCACATCCGAAATTCTCACTACACATCCTTCTAAAGTCATCGGAATCAACTTTTTAACATGTTCGATATCTTTATAACACTCGAAATAATCGTGTAAAAAGTCTTCGGGTGTCTTTTCTTTTGCCCAATATTTACCTTGTACAAATTCTCCATTATGGCATAAAATTCCATCTAAAACTTGTACTGTCAAATTCGTCCCGCGGCCATTGTATTCTAGAATCATGAGTTCACGTACACTTTCTACATTGTGAGAAAAGTGTTCTTTCAAGTACTTCATACTTATTTCATCCAAAATGTATTCGCCAGGATGCCCAAATGGAACATGTCCTATGTCGTGCCCGAGTGCAATCGCCTCGATCAAATCTTCGTTCAAAGCCAGCGCACGGCCGATCGTACGTGCGATCTTTGCCACCAATTGAACATGAATGATTCTTCTACTGACATTATCATTATGCCAATGAGTAAAAACTTGCGTTTTGTCGATGTATCTCGTATACGATAGAGAATGGATTATTCGATCGATATCTCTAAAAAAATTCGGCCTCATATCGTCTTCGATCGGCTCGAACCTTATCGCGTCTTCGTCCCTAGTCGCATACTTGGATAAACTTTCCTCATTTCTCAACATCGCTTTTCTGACGTCCATAATTATCACCTAAAAAAAGTATACCATAAAATGACAAATTATGCTAAAATTAAGTAGGGGGAATAGTTATGAAGAAGTCTACTATTTTCAGTTGTCTAATATTCGCAAGCCTATTCATTTTGGCTGCTTATTTCCCGACCATAGGTAAAGATATCATGTGGTCTTTAAGACAACTAGACAGCATGCAAGCCATAATGGATATAAAAGATACAGGCCTCATCTCGACTATTCTTACAACTTTACTTTTAAAATACGACATATTGAGAATATTGATCGTAAGTTTACTCGGATTATCTTCGATGAATCTCATGAAGAGACTAGTAAATAAAAAAAATTCTTGTCTTACTTTGATCGCGTTTTTCTTTTTATTCTTACTCGATAAAAGTGTCATATCGTTAATATTTGTTCAAACGAATGGCTTCGTGAGATATTTTCTAGGATCTCTGTTGTTACTTTTGCTAGTATACGTTCTCGTCACGAATTCGCTTTCGAGAATGAACATCGTCGTCTCATTCGCATTAGGTCTTGTTTTGACAAATCTCGAACTTCCATACGCTTTTACTGCTTTTTCTTTGACGATAATATACATTTGCATGAGAGAAGATAAAAAAGAGAAGAGAAGTATAGCCTTATTCCTTGGAGAAATATTGGGATTGGTATTTGCTATTTTACACGCCAAGATAGATTACACAGGAGCGATAAACAATCTCCTTCATTCGTTCATCCCGACGATGTGTGAACTAAACTTCTTGATCATCCTCATTTTGTCGAGCCTCACGATGATCGAAGCAATTAAAGTTTTTAATTATGGTAAGAGACTAGGAGCCACACTTGCGATATTTGGCATGGCCTCGTACCTTTTCTCATCTCTTTTATCAACTCATGATTATTTGAATTATATGACATTCTTATTGCACATGATATCTAGTTTTTACATATTGATGAATTGTGGAAACAGTAGAATATTCAAAAGGAAAATTCAATTGAGTTATCTTTTCAAACTGATTTACATATTGATGATTTGTATTTTCGGGAATATCACCGTGGGCAGTACACTTTTCTTATTTTTAATCGATATAACTCTCATATTGGAATTTTATGATCAAATCTTGCCAACCGATTTTCTATGGCAAGCGTGGACGGTCGTCTTCGTAGTCATCGCCGGCATGAACATATACATCTATCGCGATGCGAGTATCAAATATGATGAAATGAACTTTTACATAGCGAACAAACTCGAATGTACCACCGAAGAAATAAAATTGCCGAGCAAATACGATTTCGATACATTCGATGATTATGTCCCAAAGATGAAAGATGAAGTGGATTCATATATCGATTATTATAAAATCAATGTTTACAAGCGTGACATTCTCACACATTTTACTTTCAGAAATAACGAGAAATAAAACGAGCATCACATACAGACTGATGTATGACACTCCTAGGCCAAAGTACATATACTAAGGTAGGAGGAACATATGAATTACGACTACAAATATGGAAACCAATTTTATAATTATTTCGATAAATTGGGATTTCAAACGAAAGCATATGAGATAATTGCACCCGAACAATCTCAAAATAAACAACCAGGAAAAGAAAACATCATGAATCCGCGTCCAGTATTCGATAATCCTGAATACAAAGGAAGTGGCAAACTAAAAAACAAAGTCGCCATCATTACAGGAGGAGATAGTGGGTTAGGAAGAGCGGCAGCCATAGCTTTCGCAAAAGAAGGCGCTAAAATGGTCATTCCTTATTATGACGAACATGAGGATGCCATTTATACCAAAAGATACATAGAGAAATTAGGTGGCGAATGCTTATTGCTGTCGGGAGATTTGTCGAAGAAAACTTTTTCAAAAAGGATAGTCGATGAAACATTGAAAAGATTTGGAAAGATCGATATTCTCGTGAACAATGCCGGCGTACAGTATCAATCGGACACATTAGAAGAAATATGCGATGAACAATTCGATTGGACTATGAAAGTCAACGTCTACGGAATGTTCTATCTGACCAAAGAAGCTCTCCCGTACATGAAACGAGGAGCATCCATAATCAATTTATCTTCGATAACGACATTTTACGGAGAAGCACAACTGATAGATTACGTTACAACCAAAGGAGCAATCGTAGGATTCACGCGTGCTTTGGCAAGAAACTTGGCCTTGAAGGGTATAAGAGTAAATGCCATTGCCCCAGGTTACTATTGGACACCATTGCAACCCTCATGTTGGCAAAAAGAAAAAATACCATCATTAGGGTCAGATGCTGCGATGGCTAGATGCGCCATGCCATACGAACTAGCACCAACCTTCGTTTATTTGGCAAGTGACGACTCGAGTTATACCACAGGACAAGTGATACATTCAAATGGTGGTCAAGTGATGGGATAAAGTTGCTTTTACGAGCAATTTTTTTAATAGTCAAAAGGCCGTAATATATATGACATTTTAAAATTTACAACTCGGTCCACTTATGATATATTTAAAACACATATGGGAGGTAAACATGAATAAAATCAAATGTCCACATTGTGGAACTGTATTTCAAATCGATGAACAAGACTATGAAAATGTAGCTAAACAAATAAGAGATCACGAATTCGAAAAGGAAATATCATTGAGAACTGAACAACATCAAAAAGATAAGGAAAGTGCCGTCGCGCTTGCCGAAGCAAAGATGGAAAAGACATATAGGGATCTTTTGAATAGTAAAGAAATTGAAATAGAAAAGCTTCAAATTGAACTCGAAAACAAAGAAGAACAAACCAAAAATAAAGTAGAAAAACAATTGAACGAAGAACTCAATAAGAAGAGTTTAGAAATCAACGAATTGAAGAACAAAATTGCTATTCGAGAATCAGAAAACGCTCTTGCTCTCAAAACTGCTCTCGACGATAAGGAACGTGAGATAGCCGAATTGAATAATAAGATCGAACTAGGCAAAAACGAGTACCAAATCAAAGAGAAGAATTTGAAAGAAACTTATGAGGAAAAAATCGCCGATAAAGAAGAGCAAATAGCATACTATAGAGATTTGAAGGCGAGACAATCGACAAAGATGGTTGGTGAATCTTTGGAGGTACATTGTAGCAACGAATTCAACAAGTTGAGACCTCTATTCGCCAATGCATACTTCGAGAAAGATAATGATATTAAATCGGGATCAAAAGGCGACTTCATATTCCGCGATTTTGATGAAGATCACTCGGAGATCGTGTCGATAATGTTCGAGATGAAAAACGAACAAGATCGAACTGCAACTAAGCACAAAAACGAAGATTTCTTCAAAGAATTGGACAAAGATAGAAGAGAGAAGAAATGTGAATATGCCGTCTTAGTCTCTCTTTTAGAAATAGACAATGATTACTATAACAACGGAATAGTGGATGTTTCGTACAAATACGAAAAGATGTATGTGATTAGACCTCAGTTCTTCATACCGCTCATCACTTTGATAAGAGGATTGGCGATGAACTCTTTAAAATATAAAAAAGAGCTAGAAATAGTCCAAAATCAAAATTTGGATATATCGAACTTCGAAGACAACATGAACAAATTCAAAGAAGCCTTCGGCACGAACTATCGTCGCGCAAGCGAAAAGTTCAAGAAAGCGATCGAAGAAATTGACAAGACGATCGATCACTTACAAAAGACCAAAGATGCCTTGTTGTCGAGTGACAATAACTTACGACTTGCCAATAATAAAGCAGAAGATTTGACCATCAAGAAATTGACTAAAAATAGTCCTACTATGGCTTCGATGTTCAAAGAATTGCAAAACTCTAAAGATCAAAATAAAGAAGACATTTCTGATGATGAATCGAATGACGAGAACGAATCGATCGATCTTTTAGAGAAAGTTTCGTGAAAAAAACTTGAAAAAAATATTCAAACCGCAAAAACGTCAATTAACATAAATCATTTAAGATTTAATAACGAAGGAAGAATAAAGAATACATTTGTGATAATGAATCTAGATTTATGTGCACATTGAAAATAAAAAAAGGAGAGATAAAAAATGATGAATAATAAAGTTGTTTTGGTCACAGGAAGCTCGAGAGGGAACGGAAAAGCTACAATTATCGAGTTCGCAAGACACGGATATGATGTCATAATAGATTACATTGACAGTGAAAAAGAAGCAAACCCTGCGTTCAGGTCATTTAATAATGCGGATGACGCAGCAAAACTAAAGAAATACGTAGAAAATAATTACGGAGTAAAAGCATTAGTTGTCAAAGCAGACGTTTCGAATGAACAAGAAGTTCAGTCGATGGTTCAGACTGCAATTAAAGAATACGGACATATCGACGTATTAGTTAACAATGCTGGCGTAGTATTTGACAGGAGCTTTGCTGATATCGAAGTAGATGAATTCAAAAGAACATTAGAAGTAAATGTAATAGGATCTTTTATCGTTACAAAAGAAGTCTCTAAGTACATGAAAAAAGGGAGTACGATTGTAAATGTATCTTCGACTAATGGTACAAAAACGATTTCTCCGGAAAGTTTAGACTATAACATTTCTAAAATTGGCTTACAAAGTTTAACTAGAGATTTGGCATATCAATTTAAACCAAATATTAGGGTGAATGCTGTAGCCATAGGTTGGGCCGATACCGATATGAATAAAGATTTACCAAAGGAATATATCGAAGAAGAAAATTCAAAAATTTTTTTAGAAAGATTTGCAGATCCAAGTGAAATTGCTAAAACGATCTATTTTTTGGCAACTGAAGAATCTAGTTATATAAATGGTGAAATCATAAACATAGATGGTGGATATTTCTGATAATATTTAATCTATGGAACTAAATGAAATAAAAGGAGAAGAACATGATAGTTAGTGAAAAAAAGATCGATAGATTGGTACAAAAAATGCACGAATATTATAGTAATGAGGATTCTAATACTCTAGCAACTGTCGATTTTCCAAAGAAGCTCGAATATAAAAGTAATGAATGGTTAATCTATATTTTTTATTCCTGATTATTGGACTATGGTATGAGATCACAAAACTACCATAATAACTTAATAAACACCTATCATCTCTATCCACAAATATTCAATCCTAAGTATGTCAAAGAAAATTATACTACTAATAAAGATGAATTATTAAGTATAATGAAAAACAACATTCATCCAAGATATCCTAATGTTGCACTAGATAAATGGCTAAATTTATCAATAGAATGATTGGTATATGAGGTCAATGTGTGTAAATTTAATGATAAATTAGGCTATATTCCATTAGATAGACATGATATTGAAATTAGTTACTTAAATAATATTATCGATGATAGAAAATTAAATAATAATCAAATAGAAGAATTATCTAGTTTGTATATAAAAAGTGGTGAAAAATTAGGAATTGATGCGAATTTAATAGATAAATATTTATGGAATATTAGTAATGATTTTTGTAATAAAAAGAAATGTACTAATTGTCCATTATATGATGATTGTAAAACAAAAGAAGATAGTTAATTTTAAGGAGGTGTTTGGTAAATGCAAATAGACAAACTAAAAGATTTAATTTTATATCAAAGTGAAAATACAAATAAGTCTATTGAGGTACTTTATGATAATGAAGATTTTTGGTTAACTCAAAAAACTATGGGAGAACTTTTTAACATAGCAGAAAACAATATTACTTATCACTTACAAAATATCTTTAAAAGTGGTGAATTAAATAAAGATTCAGTTACTCAAAAAATTAGAGTAACTGCCTCTGATGGCAAAAATTACAATACAAACTTTTATAGTTTAGATGCAATTATAGCAGTTGGTTATCGTGTCAATTCAAAAGAAGCTACTGATTTTAGAATATGGGCAACGAATACTTTAAAAGAATATATCAAAAAAGGTTTTGTTTTAAATACTTAGTTATTAAAAAATGGACCTAAATTTGGTAAAGATTGTTTTGATGAATTACTAGTTAAGATTAAGGAAAATTAGAGCTAGTGAAAGAAGATTTTATCAAAAAATTACTGATATTTATGCGACAAGTATTGATTATGATGCCGCATCTCCAACAACTATTGAGTTTTTTAAGAAAGTTCAAAACAAAATGCATTATGCTATAACTCATCAAACAGCAGCAGAAATTATCTATAATAGGGCAGATCATACAAAACAAAATATGAATTTATCTACTTGGAAAAAATCTCCAAATGGTAAAATAGTAGCATCCGATGTGATAATCACTAAAAATTATTTAACCAAAGAAGAAATTAAAGATTTAGAAAGAATAGTCAATGCCTTTTTAGAACTTGCAGAACGAAGAGCGGAAAGACATATACCTATGACTATGGAAGATTGGAGTACAAGAATAGATAAATACCAACTAGCGGACGATTTAGATGTTTTAAAGGATGCCAAAAAAATATCACATGATATTGCTGTAGATAAAGCTTTGAGTGAGTTTAAAAAATATAGAATAATCCAAGATAAACTATTCGAATCCGATTTTGATAAATTTTTAAATGATATTGAAAATAATAGATAAAAAATGTTGCATGAAAAAAGGCTTTATTCTAGTAAAAGTCTTTTTTCAATTATTCTAATCAATTCATAGAGAACGAAAGATATGAATACGAGAACTACTATACCTGTCAACACTAAATTCAAGTTGAACAATTGGGTACCATTGATGATCAAGTATCCGATACCTCTTTTGCTGACCAAAAATTCTCCCATTATCACGCCTATCAAAGTCATAGAAATGTTGATCTTCAAGGCACTGACTATAGTGCTCAAGTTGGCCGGAATGACAAGTTTATAAAGAATCTGCCATTTTGTCGCGCCGAACGATCTGAACAATTTTATCTTCAAAGGATCGGTATGTGCAAAACCATTATATATAGTGATAATCGAAACGATGACATTGATCAACAAAGACATGGTAATGATCGCATTCGCATTCGCGCCTACCCAAATTATTATGATAGGGCCCAAAGCCACTTTGGGAAGAGAATTCAAGACAGTCAAAAATGGATCAATGACACGAGCAAAGAAAGGTGAAAGATACATCATGACACTGACGACGAAAGCAATTCCTATCCCGAGAGAAAAGGCCGAAATTATTTCTTGCAAAGTTACCCACATGTGACCGAGAAGTTCGCCATTTTTAAATAAAGTTACGATCGTGCCGACAATTTTTGATGGTGAAGAAAAGATGAAACTGTTTATGAAGCCGATCCTCGAACCTATTTCCCAAAATGCCAAAAATGCGACGACGATCACTATTTGTACAATCCATACGCGCCATTTAGAGTTCGTCATCTAAATCACCCCAAATCTCGTTGAACAACTTATTGAAATCTTCAGAACTTCTACGCTCGAGAACACTGTCACCTTTCAAATCTATATCGTATATACTCTTCACACGACTAGGACGAGAAGACATGACTACAACTCTATCCCCGATACTTATAGCTTCCGAAATATCGTGAGTTATGATGATCGCCGTCTTACCAGATAGTTTGATCATTTTGTGAACATATTCGGAAATATTCAGTCTCGTATAGTAATCGAGAGCACTGAAAGGTTCATCCAAAAGCAAAATATCCGGTTCGACAGCCAAACTGCGTACTAAAGCAACTCTTTGCTTCATTCCCCCGGAAAGGCTAGATGGCTTTTTGTCGATGAAATCTTGTAATCCGTAATCTTCTAACATTCTTTGAACCTTTTCGACACTTTCTTTAGATTTCTTTTTTTGGATTTCTAAACCGATCGTCGCATTATCTAAAACACTGCGCCAATTCAGCAAAGCATCACTTTGAAGCATGTACGATATAACAGGTTCCGTCTTGGAGAAAACTATCGATCCACCGGACGGCTCGTCCAAACCGGCGATGATGTTCAACAAAGTACTTTTACCACATCCGGAAGGTCCGATTATAGCCAAAATTTCGCCTTCTTTGACATTCAAATTTACACCTTCTAAAGCGATGATCGAAGAGTCCTTTGTTTCAAATTCGCGTGATACATTTACAATAGACAAAACATTTTTCATAAAAATATCCTCACTTTACTACCGTATTATATGAGAAAAATGTATATTGTAATGGGCTATCTCTAGTTCGGCGATTGACTTTTTATTTACACAAATTATACACAAAGATAAACGTCGATACCTGAAGCCATGTTATAATTTAATTACGATAGAAGAGGAGTGTTATTCTATGAAATGTGTCGAAATAACGAAAGAAAAAATTCTCACCGTAAGTGAGATAGAGAAACCTACGAGCAAAGATGGATCAGTCATAATCAAAGTCGAGTCGTGTGGTATATGTGGCTCAGATATTCACTATTGGGATACGGGAGAACCAAAAAAATTGGTCATGGGCCACGAATTTTGTGGACTAGTAGTCGATCCAGGAAAAAGACAAGACTTGAAAGTAGGGGATAAAGTCACAGGACTTCCCATTTCTCCTTGTGGAATGTGTGAAGCCTGCAAAATGGGGAATCCTCAATATTGTCCTTCGACTTGGACCGAAGCTGTCGGTTTGAGTTTGAAAAATCCGGGAGGTTTTGCTGAATACACGAGTTGCCGTGCCGATTTAGTCAAAAAGATTCCCGATAAGATGTCATTCGACGAAGGAACTCTCGTCGAACCTAGTGCAGTTGCTTTACATGCCGTCGCCTTGGCTGACGTCAAAGTAGGCGCAAAAGTACTCGTCATCGGAGGAGGAATCATCGGCTTGATGGCCTGCGAATTAGCCAAATTGGAAGGTGCTTGCTACATCGCAATGCTCGAAACCAATCTAGCCCGCGCAAAAAAGTCGACAACTGTGGGCAAAGCAGATCAATACTTCGATGCCAAAAAAGAGAACGTCATCCAAGAATTGTACGAAGTGACAAATGGAGGATTCGACGTAGTCATAGAGTGCTGTGGAAATTCTGCCGCTGTCACCGAAGCCTTTCTAGCAGTCAAACCCGGAGGAAAAATCATCCTAGTAGGGGTTTCTACCGGTCCTGTGACGATTCCGACAGTGGCAGCCGTCATGAAAGAAGTAACCGTCATCGGTGCAATCGCATACACCGAACGAGAATTCACGACAATGATCGATCTCATAGCCAACAAGACTATCAATGCTAAAAAGTACATCGATGACATTGTCACCCTCGATAAAGTACAAGATTCTTTCACGAGACTTACTAATGGTCGCGACGATGCAGTTAAAATAATCGTCCATCCGAATGATTAGAGGTGAAAACATACTTCGTTTTTTTATATTCGAACTATTCACGAAAGTTGTTCTCTTTCTCTTTATTTTTGTGTCAATAGTTTTTGAAAATGTCCTAAATTTTCATAAACATAAGCGGAAA
>CAOJEC010000039.1 GCA_948433885.1 uncultured bacterium
ATGAGTCGCTTTCTTCGATTCGAGCAGTGAAATATGCAAAACTCAAACCCAATACGGTCACGATCGTCATGATACCCATGACCAATCCCATAAACTTTATTATCTTTTTGTCATCTTTCATAGATTATCCTCTATCTTTCATGATAATATTATACATTAAATCTGCGTTTGTAGCAAGGCAAATAAAAAAACTTCTACAACTTTCTGTATCATACAGAATCAGTTGTCGAAGATTTCATTTGGATAATCTTTTGAATCGACTCCGATATTTCGCTTTGCTCAGTTTTGAATGCTTTGAGCATATTTATTACTTCATCACTCGATAAGTCAGCATGACCATTTTGAGAAGCCATACTCACAATCTTAATCAAAAGATTTGCTTCTTTAAGTTTTCCTTCTGCGAGATAAGCAGCGGCTTCTTCTAAGTATTTTGTAGTATCGAATGTAAATTGATTTCTCAAGAGTTCACTTGTAGTGATGATGGCCCGTGAGAATAGTTTATCTTCTTCTATATTACAAAGACTTATCAATGCTTTGATTAAATAAAGATAGTCTTCTAGGCCCAGCTTCTTTATCCATCTATAACATGCATCATATTTTCTGTCGTAGAGATTAATTATAAAATGTGAAAAAGCCGAATCGTTTGGATTTTCTATCGTCAACTGATGTTTGTACAGTATTGCTTGACGAAGCATTATGCCCATCACGTTTTTATTTTTGGGTATATTGTTCTTTTGGGCGAATGCCATATTATCAGCGTATGCTGCTTCTAAATGATTGTGAAGTATATTATAAAAAAGATTATCTGTACACTCTTTACGAGGAACAGGTACTATTTTTTCATCTCTCATAGAAATTATAATTTTACTTAAATGATAATAAGCTTGATCGACCATTCTCAATTGATGGGAGCCTTTTTCCTTAATAAATATATTCAGTAGTTCGTCGTAATTGCCCGCGTGAATTAAGTCCGAAATAATTCTTTTTTTGCGTTTAGAAGCACTTCTTGCTAAATATAGCAATTTCTCGGATATGAGGTAATCGATAGAATACTCTTCTTTCCACATGCTTGTAAATGTAGTATGTGCTTTAAAAAAATCTTGTTTGTAACATTGACTACGAAAGGCATCGTATTTTTCGAGTTCGCCATATCTAGGTGAATCTTCTGGAATCATGATGCTGTTTTTAGGCAAATTTGACAATTCTCTTTTATATTCTGTAGGCAAATCGACTAAAAAGCCCAACATGAAAAGATAAAAAAGATAGTCTGCACGATCGTGTGGATCATCAGTTTTATTTAAAACATTCAAATATTTAAGAGATCCTAGAAAGTTATTCATCGTCAAGTGGAAATAAAAGAGCCGAAGATTTGCCTCTCTATGTAGTGGATCTAATTCGACACATTTTTGAAGACAAATATTTGTCATATAATAATTTTTTTCTTGAGAGAAAGATTGTGCTAAGCTGTAGTAAGCTCGAGGATCTACTAAAGTATACACGCTGCCTTCTTTTTTCAACTCTTTTCGAGCACACATGATAATCACATCTAGAAAAGAAAAGCCCATTTGTTGGATCGCTTTTATATCGAGGGATGTTTCCTCTAAAAATTGTTTGTAAAGTTGAATTTTAACTTTCATAAATTTTTCCTTTCTAATTTTACTATTATCACGTATTGGATATTTATTAATAAGTGAACATTTTTGCTTGATCTTGTGATAAAGATTTAGTTGTCAATGTAGAATTGAGCGCGGTTATCATATCCTCTACTTCGTTTTTAGGAATATCTATATGATTTTGATCCAATGCTTCGCCCAACATTCTGATGAGACACTTTGCTACACATAGACGATCGGACTTGAGGTAAGTGTCTATCGAGTAAATGCATGCACAAGTATCGAAATAGAATGTTCCATTACTTAGATTAGAAAGCATTTGCGATATTTCCAAAGTACAAGGATCTCCGACTAAATAAGAAATATCTATCAAGTTTTCTAAAATATAAAAGTATTCTTCTTTGCCTATGCTTTTTAAAAATATTTTGATCAGATTTGTTGCTCTAAAATAATCACTTTGTTCTAGTGCCTCTTCGATGGCTCTCAAAATGTTTATAGGCTCGATCGGATGACATTCCATGGATTTTTTCTGTAGATCGTTTGCTTCTACAAGACAATCGTGTAGAAATGCATTTTGTCTTGAAAAACTAGATGCATGATGACTATTTTCTAGTGCAGAAATAGCTAAGTCATAACGATTTAGACACAAATTGCCTAAATAGTCGTTCGCTTCACCTTCAATAGGAACAGTCGAGCTACCAGTTTGTCTCATTTTGATGATCGCCTCACAAACGAGCAAAAAAGATTCTTTAGAGTTAGTCAATGTGTGCATAGTTTTTTCTAATTTAATTAAATCTATTACACCTTGATAATCTTTTTTCATGAGTTTTCCTATGAGACTATAAAAACGTGTCTTTTTCTTCTTGCGGGCTGCTTTTGTAAGGTCATAAAAAATAATGTTATCAATTGTGTTATACGATGTTTCGTGTTCTTTCATAATAATCGATGCATTATAAAATTCTTGTTCGAAGACGAGTTTTCGAATTTTGTTTTCACCTTCTATATCGAGATACCTAGGGTCTCCCTTTAAAGCCGCTATATCTTCAAATTTCATCTTTTTTACAAGCTGAACTAATGGCAATGGTAATTGTATTACATGACTCAAAAGAAAAAGCCATAAATTGAAATCGTGTCTCGTATGTATATTTGTCGATGTTTGTAAAGGTTTCAAATAATTTATAGATTCTGTGTATCTCTCTAAAAAAACACTGTTCAAAACGAACCGTTTGTTTGCTTCTATATCATTTGGATTTATAGTCAAACAAATTTCAAAACTTCTTCTGGCTTTATAATAATTTCGAATGGCAGTCATATGTTTACCATATTCGAATATTCCTTCAGCATCTTTAAACTCATAATTTGCAAATCCATTTTGGTAAAGAATGCCTTCTTTACAAAGTGAATCGATTTCTTTTATCGATAAACCATATAAAACGAGATTTATCAAAGATAACTTTTTTCCTTTTATCAAAAGTTCATATATTTTTTCATTTGGCATGATCGTTCTTCTCTTTCTTTGATGATTATAATAGTATAAGAATTCCAAAAAAGCAAGCATTTCGACAAATTAGCTTGCTTTATTATCTAATTAGTTTTCGACAGGTGTATTTGTTAATGATTTCGGCGGTGCGACATCGTAATTAGGAAGCATGGTTAATAATTCTTTTTCTTTTAAATGTGTGTGACCTCTTCGAACAGCCTTTTTTAGAATATTGGCATATGCAAGAGCAGTTTCTTCATCACCTCTATGAAGACTGTCACGATAAAGTTCGAAGATCGATTCGGAATCGATCACGTATCCTGGGCTTACTTTTTGCAAAATTGCGATCAAGTCATCTGCTACATCTTTTATTTTGTTTTTTGATGCACGAAGGAGTAATGAAAAGATATAGTAATATTCTTCGAGATCTCTTTGACAAAGGTAATCTCCTATAGCAAGTGTACTCATTTCGTATTGTCCATGTTGCAAGAATAGATGAATATCTTCTAATTTAGGAAATATATCTAATTTTTCTTTGTTTTCTTTGTCAATTTTGATGGCTTTCTTGAGTAAATATATTAAGTTTTGATAATTGTCACTTTCTTCATCGAGAACCATATCATAGGCATCTAATAAATTGTTGGTCGCGATCAATTCTTCTATGGTAAAGTTTTGTGGTTCTTTTTGTAATAAAAACATGCCACTTTTTTCCATCGATAATATACTTTCCAAGATATTGTATTCTAGTTGTTGTATAGGTATTAAATTATGTCTTTCTCTTTCATATTTCAACAACTGAAAAGCTTTAAAGATTGCACCTTCTTTGATCAATTTTGAAAGTGTCTTAGTTACTTTTGTTTGATGTGCTTTTGCTGTGACTAATAAACTACGAATTGCAGTAGTCAACGAGAAAGGAGATGGATCGTATTCGGTTTTTGAAAAATCTTCCAAGGCTCCTGTGATATCTTGAGTATAAATTTTCCTTCTCAAGTTGTTCTTTTTCTCTACTTCTTTATCTTGATTTCCTTCGTCGATGAGTATATCTTGTAAAGTAAAATCTTTAACTTCGTCTCTATAAGGAATGCTCATTATATAAGTTTCTAGTAACATCAAAAGATTACCCAATTTTCTATATGACTCATCGCCGTTCGTTTGAAATTCTCTCAAATGATTGACTCCTCTTAGAGAATTTCCTATGGAAATATGATATAGAAATAGTTTGAAATTTACTTTTGGATCGTGTTTATCTATCTTATGACAGCAATTATAAACGATTCCTGCACCATAAAAATCTCCCATACTTTCTAATTCGATTCCGTATTCGTATAAACCATCTATTCTGACTAAAATATGGCGTTCCGAAGAAGTAATTTTAATACCTATTTCTTCGAATTCGCTAGGTGTATATTTATCTATATATTCTCTAATGTGTTTATTGTGGAAGGATCCATGTTGCAATAGAATATCATAAATTGCGTGTTTATCTTGTATCTTTATCATTGATTTTCTCCATTCGTATCTTCAATTTTTTTAAATTTTATCGAGTTGCCATTTTTTTCTTTAGTGAACAATTCTCTCATAGCTTGCAATTCGACTAGTAGTCTATCCTTGTCCATGTCGACGTGGTGAGCTTCCATCGCTTTCCTCAAGATTGCTATACAATAGTTGGCACGGGCCATTTGTCTATTTTCTAAAGAATCGAGATACAATGATACACATTCATCATAATCGAGGTAAAAAGATCCTTCTACAATTGATGATAACAAATGTTTAAATTTCTCATAGTCGAATTCCACATCAGGTGAACTCAGTTCTATGAATGCATCGATGACATATAGATACTCAGTTCGACTGTTATTTTTTAAGAAACATTTTAGATAGAAGATTGCTTCGTCCTTCTTAGCTTCTTGCATTTTTTCTTTGAATAATTCTGTTATGTGAAATGGTGAAGTGGACAAGGTGGCTTGAGTTCGCTCGGCTACGAAGAGCAAAGTAGATAGATCATTGTCTTTTGGTGACATTTTTTTCTTTAGCGCTATTTGTTCAGATTTTTGTTTTGCACTTCTATAATTTCTAGAGGCGATCAATTGAGCAAGGGAAGCGTTTTTTGATTCACTTGCTTCCAAACTCATTTTAGTATTTCTCATCTGGATAATGTCGGCAAGAATACGATAATAGTAATTCATTTTTCTTTCCATTTTGTGTTTTTCCAATTCTTGATGGAGCAAATGAAATGCCAATCTAATATTCTCTTCTCTAATGGCAGCTCTGAAACTATCTTTAAACAGTTGTTGCTCTTCGATGATCATACTCAAAATACTTTTCAAGAAGAATATTTCTTTGCTGTTTTGAAAATTTGTCTCTAAACTTTTTAAAAAAGTTAATGCTGTTTTGAAATTGAGATCGATGATAAGTTCTCTTGTTCGATTAATTACAAACGCATCGCTCGAATATGAAGGTATTTGGACATCTTCAAAGGTAAATGCTTTGACTTTCTTAACTATTTCTATAGGTGGTTTTATCAAAAAGCTTAAGAGGAACAAATAGAAATTGTAGTCTTGTATATGAGGACTTTTCAATTTTTTATAGTTTTGTAAGTCCCTAAAAGCTGTCTCATAATTTGTGAGTATGAAATCGTTTAAGACTGGGTCAAATGAACTTCTCATATAGTCATTCATATAACAAATATTGTGGTAGGAATCTCTTTTTTCTGCTGAAATGTCTTCTATTCCATCGAAATAAAATAAGAATGTATCCATTTCTTTTGGAGCGTAGTTATCGTTTGGTAAAGTTACGAGTATTTCTGTACGAACGAGGTCATCAATTTCTTTATTGGTAAATTTATATTTTTGTAGACCTTTTTTTGTCAATCTTCCTTCTTCTAAGAGAATTGATGCTAATCTTTTGATGTTTTCGTCTTCCTGTTTTGATTTGTCCCATAACATGATTTCTGGATGTTCTGCGAGTTCTCTTTTATATTTATTCAAAAGTGTTGTATGACACGGTACATAATTATTAGGCGATGTTTCTTTGATGTATTTTTCACTCAGTAACATATCGATTTGTCCATCGGTTAATTTAGCATTTTTTAAAAGTGTACGTGTCAGCACACCTCTTTTTAAATAAATATCGAATACTTTTCTTTCGAGGTTTGAAATCACTATTACCCGTTCATCTTGCGCTAATGCTTGTTTGTAAGTTTCGCATTCTTCTAAGTTTTCATTTGTCAATTTATAATGTCCAGGTTCAGTTGGCTCTATTTTTCCAGTGTTGACTAGAATTCCAATTCTATGTACAGTTATTCCTTTTGCAATCAAATTTTTTTTAATTATATCTGAACCCTCTATGATTATATCATAAATTGTTGCCATTTCTTTGTTTACTACCATTTTTGTTCTTTCCCCTCTAGTATTTGCAGTTCCATTAATATATAGTAAAATCGCATAAAATGCAAGTCTTAAGTAAAAAACATACACCCTTTATGTGTATGAAATTTTTAATCTTCTTTTGGAGTCATCTTATGTTTTTTAGACGCAATTTTAACTTTCATCCTCATCCAAATATAATTAGATTCGTCATCTGGGAGGTCGCTGTGTCCATTAATTATGATCTCTTCTATTAAATCGACGTACAATTCAGCATTTTCTATAGATTCTCTTTCTATACATTCGTCGAACATTTTTTTATAAAAATCTATATTCACTACGAAATCTCCCCTTAGAACTTTTTTGATGGTTCCTATCGGTGCTTTGAAAGTGTAATCACCAGTTTTATAACTTATATCTATCAATGCGAATATCAAATATTTGTAATTTGTTTGGTTGTATTGAGTAAGTAAATCTTCGATCAGAATCTCTAATGTATCAGTTTCTTTATTTTTCAACAAGTGCATGATTTTTGTCAAAATTTCATTCATTTCATTGTTTTGTGTGGCAGGCTGCTCTTCAATTTTTTTGAATGTTTTTATGGCTAAACTGAGCAATTTTTCCAAATAGTTTTTTTCAGGTGGTATTTGTCTTTTTTGGGCCATATTTCTATTCAACTGTCTTGCTTCTTCGAATCTATTGGCTTGAATCAAATCGATCAATTTATTAGATTTTGGTAACACTTGTGTTGGTATTGTTTTGTTTTTTTTGAATATTTCTATGCTCAAAGCTATGTCCAAAAAAATCCTATATATTGGTAGTAAAGGGTGCAATTTACGTTCAAAAAGAAGTATTTCAACTATTTGTTTAGTATCTTCTCGATCTATAGCATTTATTATAGCGTTTTTAAGCGATTTATTCTTGTTGGCGACTTTTTTAAGTAATGTAAGAGTTAATCTATTTTGTGGAGTCGTTAGATCTATGTTTGCATTTTCTAATTGACTAACCGCTTTTCTAAATTTTTGGGCAAGTGCCAAATCTACGATTTTATCGTTTTCATCTTTATCTTTTTCATGAATTGCCTCCATTTGATCGGGAAAGAAATTTTTAGCTATTTTTCGATATTCTTCTGGCAAAACTGTAATAAAATTTAAAAGGTAAAGATAAAAATTGAAAATTGTTACAAATTTTTGATCGTTTTGAAGCGCTAATAAATAATTAAAGCATTCTTTGTATTGTTTTTGTTCAAAATAGTATGTGATCAATTTAAAACGTACGTTATCATGTAATGCCATTATTTGCATGTGTCGTGATATTTTTTCTGAAGCTCTCAAATATTCCACGTAACAGTTGATAGCTCCTTCGATATTCCCTTTTCTTTCAAGATTTTGGGCATATTCTATCAACCCATCATATCTTGTAAGTATATATGTTTGATATCCTTCTTTTCTCAAATATCCTGCTCTATGCAATTTATTAACTAATTGATTTGGTATCTTTTCATCGATTATTGCTTGAACAGTTATTTTTGAATATTTTGCGACGAGATCATAAATTGTTTGCAAATATTTTTGTAACCGGTCGTCGTCCTCTTCGGTATAAATACTCAAACATATATCGGCTTCATCATCTTTTCCAATTTTTTTTAAATATTGTAGGTATTCGTTAAACGATGTCATATCAGCTGGTGTGATAAAGTATTTATTAACTTTTTTAATTAGACCGTTTTGAAATAAAGCATTTATCATAGATTTTGTAAAACCATTTTCCAATAATGTATTTTCCGTTAGAGTTTGATAAAAAGTTATCAGCTCATAATATTTAGTCAAATATTTTTTCAAATTTTCTTGTTTGTTATTTTCAAAAATTTCAAAGCATTTAGTAGCTTCTGATTCTTGTCCTGCTTCTAACAATTCCTCACCATATGCGTAAAACTCATTCCAAATTGGAACATAATAATTTGAACTATTTAGTTCGATTAATCCCAACATCTCTGCATCGGATAACTCACTGATTAAAAATCTCATGTTTCTACTTTTTTTCAATATATTGCCGGCGATAAAATGGTCGTATATTTTTTTCTTTAATTGTTCTTCTATTATACAATTCTCAGGAGTATCATTATTTTGATCTTCTCGTCGTGTTAATAAGAAACTATTATATCTTTTTCGGACGAGTTTACGTCTCAAAAGATCTTTCAATAGATCGAACGATATTCCTTCCTTATTTAACATTTCTCGAGAGGTCTCTATATTTTTACTCAATAATTCTCGTATTATAGATATTGCTCTTTCAGTATTTTGTGGATCGTGATATTCGCATAAAAGAAAGCATATACTTGCAGAATCTTCATCACCTTTTTGTTCGAGAATTTTACCATACTGAAAAAGTTTTTCATAGTAAGGGATGTCATAATCCTTATTAGTAATCTTTACTATGAGACCGTTACGTAGTAATCGCGTAATAGGCTTTTTTTCATTGCTAAAATGATTGGATAAAATATCTCTCGTCAATTTTTTATATGCGATCAATAAATCGAAAATTTTTTGTTCTTCTTTATCAATTACTATCATAATGTTGTTTTCCTCTTTTCATATTCATCGAGAACCGTTTAAAAGGTTCAGCGCATTAAATATAATATCATAATATTTTAAAATGTGAAAACTAAAAATAGATAACACTTAAAAAAAACGAATGTCTATTCGCTTTTCCAAGTACAGTATAGTATGTCTTTCAACACTAACATACTGTCTAATTTATCTAAATCATTTCTTTTTTTTAGATCGTCGAGCATTCTTTTTATTTCACATTCATACAAAGAGATGTCTATTCGATCTTTATATGTTGATAAAATTGGATATTTTTTGCTCCATGCTTTTGTCCAATCTATTTTTAAATCTTTTTTGTCATCGTAATTTTTGATCGCATCTTCAATTTCTTTTAAATCTACATCGAAGTTTAATAATTCATCTAAAGTCAAAGAATATAGTGTAGAGAGCTTTTTTGATTGATAAATATCCGGGATAGTTTCATCTGTTTCCCATTTGGATATGGTTTGTCTACTGACTCCCAATTTTTCGGCGACAACAAGTGCGATAGTCCCGATTTTTTTCTTGCTTGAAATAAGTTGTTTCCCAATTTCATTTTCTCACCTCTAGATAAGTTTACTATTTTTTGGGGCCTTTTTCTAGCAATTATCTTTGACAGTTTTGCTAATTTTATTGACATTCGATTAATAAAAAAACAAATCCACTTTCAAAATGGATTTGTATATTTCTTTTGGTAGCGGCGGAGAGGGTCGAACTCCCGACCTACCGGGTATGAACCGGTCGCTCTAGCCAACTGAGCTACACCGCCAAAAGCAATTGCCAATGTTCATCGGCATTAATAATATAACATATTAAGTGGTGTTTGACAATGATAAATTATATAAAAATTAAAAAAATAGAAATCAGTTTTTCTATTTTTTCCAAATCAGTTTATCGACGATCAATTGTACTAAGACAGCCAAAACGATGAACAATACAAAGGATATAATTGCTTTTTCTATCATTATTCTATTTGCCTGTTCTGCTTCCCAAGAGTCTCTGATCGTGTAAAAAACATGATCCGTGATGACGTCATATTCGTCGTATGTTTCTTTTAAAAGTTTTTTTGCTGTGTTCGTAAGTCCTCTTTTTTTGCCGAGTGGCAATTCCACTTTTTGTCCTTTGGATATTTTATCGGCAATTCCTCGGTTCATTTGCGCTAATATGTGAGTTCCATCTTCTAACTCGATGATGTAGTAAGGACTGTAGTTTGCTGAAATATCGAGAGGCGATTTTCTCACATCAGATAGCCGTCTTCCGGTTGCACCGTTCGATTTTCGTGTATATGCTTCGATCCAATTTGCTCGCGAATAAACATCAGTCTTGACTATGCTTTTAGGTGTTATACGAGCATAATCTATATCGTTCAATAAATCATCCCATTCATCTTTATTGGTGATATTCGGTATATCTTCTCCAGCTTTGTAACCTGTATAATCTCTCGAACGATCGAATTCTATATCTTGTGTAGAGATGATGGGACGATCGAAGCGATCCCACAAAATATTTTCCAAATCGAATAGTACGTAGAAAAAAACACTAAAGATGAAACAAATTGCGATCAATGTGTAGTCGACGATTTTTTCGATATTCATAGTAAACTACCTCTTTCTAGTTGCGCTCGGGAATCCGAGCGTTGGTGTATATAGTGTTCAAGTATTCATCTGGATAATGTCGGTCTAAGAACTCTTCTATGATGTTTTGTGCTTCTATTCCGTTTCTTCTATCTGTTTGACGACGACACGCGATAAAACTGATAGAGCAATCTAAAAATGTCAACATGCTCATCAGCACGATCGCTATTTTGTAAGGCTTTTTCTTCAAAATTATTTTCGACTTTTCATAAAATGGCAATAAGAATAGACAAAATCCTACTCCGGAAAGTCCCCAAAAAAGAGAATGCATTAAACTTGTCCTTCCATAAAGGTTATATTTTAGCCACGCATAATTCCACGAGATCGTCTCGAAAATCTTCTCTTGTGTCAAAGAACACAAGTATTCGAAAGCGCCTCCGACAAAAAATCCTATTATGAACATTTTGAATAAATTTTGTAATTTGTTATTAGAAAAGCTCACTTCTCTATATAGAAAATAAAAGATGAGAATTCCTACGCCGTATACTGGAATGAGAGGCTCATAAATAAGTCCTTGTTTCAAGTGATAATTTCCTTGAATGTAAGCAAGGAGATTTTCGTGAATGAAGCCAATGAGACTGCCTATAATAAAAATGAAAAAAATTATAGAATATTTCTCGAATAAATATCTTTTCATACTACTACCTTTATATGTATGATGTGTACAATGGGTGCTTTTGTTATGACAATTTTAACACTTTTTGGAAATTTTTACAATATCGACATAATTAAAAAAACTCGAAGGTTCGAGTTTTAATAATCACAACTGTTTGGAGTTCTATAATAAGGGATTACATCTCTAATATTTTCTATACCGGTCAAATACATGATCAATCGTTCGAAGCCCATACCGAATCCCGAATGTGTACAAGAACCATATTTTCTCAAATTCAAGTACCAAGTGAGATTCTCATCCGCTAAGCCGAGTTCTTTTATACGAGCGACCAATTTGTCATAGTCGTCTTCTCTTTGGCTTCCACCCATCAATTCTCCTACAGTAGGGACTTCCAGGTCGACTGCACGAACGGTTTTGTTGTCTTCGCTTTGTTTCATGTAGAACGATTTGATATCTTTAGGCCAATCGGTTATGAATACTGGACCATCGAAGTATTCGGTGATGTATTTTTCATGTTCTTTGGCTATATCTTCTCCGTATTCGGGAATAAATTGCCACTTTACATCGGCTTCTTTCAAAATAGTTACGACATCGTGGTGTGTAATTCTCTTGAATTGGCTGTTGACGAGTTTCTCGAGTTTGGCGATCAATCCTTTTTCGACGAAAGAGTCTAAGAATTCCATTTCGTCTTTTCCATTTTTCAAAACATAGTCGATGACGTATTTCAAAAATTCTTCTTCGATGTCCATCAGTTCGTCCAAATCACAGAAAGCTATTTCCGGTTCGATCATCCAAAATTCGTTGGCATGAACTTTCGTGTTGGAGTTTTCTGTTCTAAATGTAGGGCCAAAAGTGTAAATTTTGCTGAATGCTGCGGCATATGTTTCGCCGTGCAGTTGACCACTTCCCGTGATGAAAGCTTGTTTTCCAAAGAGGTCTTTAGAAAAATCGACTTTACCATTTTCATCCTTAGGCAAATTGTCGAAATCGAATGTAGTTATCTTGAACATTTGATCCGATCCTTCGCAGTCCGCACAAGTTATCAAAGGTGTGTGAACGTAGAGGTAGCCATTTTTTTGAAAGTATTCGTGAATAGCCATCGATGCTAGGCTGCGAACTCTGAAGACTGCTTGAAAAAGTTTCGTTCTAGGTCTCAAATAAGCCTGTTCTCGTAGGAATTCTCTCGTATGACGTTTTGGCTGAATAGGATAATCTTCTCCTCCGTCACCTTCCAAGATGACATGATCGATTTCGATTTCGAAATCTTGTTTGTCTCCTGATGATTCGATGACTTTACCTTCGACGACGAGGGCACTTCCTATGCGAAGATGTGATATCGTTTCATAGTCGGCAGTGTCCTTCGAATAGACAAGCTGTACTCCCTTGAATCCCGTTCCGTCGTTGAAGTCTATAAATCCGACATTCGAACTTGTGCGATGATTTTTAATCCATCCACATATTTTGACAGTCTTTCCTATGTGATCTTTGTATGTTTCGTGTAATTTTTTAATTTCTAAATGTTTCATATTTTCACCTTTACCATATTCTAAGTTTGCGTACATAAATGTAAATTATGTTTTCGTCATCATTCTTTTTTGCTAGTTTGACGACATCTTTTATGCGATATTTTTCTAAATCCACTTTTTTCTCTTTTTTTAATATATATTCTAAAGCCTTGATGACAGTGTCTTTTTCATCGCTTCCATGAAGAAGTGCTCTAGCCGCTTTGTAAAGCTTTTCTGGTACTGCGTGATTCAATCTTTTGTAAAACCAATTTGGTCTTTTGTAAAAGTAGTAATCTTGACCATCGAGTTTTCCCATCACTTTCATGGTGTCATTGTAACCACGACTTATGTTTTCTAGTGTCGTCGTCTTGTCGAAGAAGATAATACTTCCGAGATTGTTTTTGGGTTTTATTTCGACTATCTTCGCTTTCGTTTTGAACTTGGGCTTGCGGAATCCTATTCCTTTGATGTTTACTACATAGATGGTATCACAACCGACTTTTTCTAACATATCGGAAGGCGACAAATTGTAAAAACCTCCATCTAAGTAATAACCATCGTCGATAAGTTTTTCTTTTTTGAAAACCGGCAAATAAGAACTTGCAACAATGTAGTCGTGTAGTTTTCCTTCTTCGATGTCGTCTAGATAAAGTTCAAGAGGTGTCATGTTCGCTAGTTTGATCGTCGTGAGTCCATAAATGATATCGCTTTTTCGAAGTTTATTTTCGTCTACCGCATTGCGAACGAGGGCTCGATAGTTGCTCATGTCGAGGCCTTTACTTTTAAAGGCTTTGTAAATTTCGGTGAACGATATTTTGAGTTTGTTCAAAGTGAGTCCGGATTTTAAAATCTCATGAGCTTTGTTTTCATCGATGCCCAAAAGTTCGGTCATCGTCGCATCTTTCCAAAGAGATAGCATCTTATTTTCATCGTGCGATGCGATCAGGGCTCCATTCAAAGACCCGATACTCGTTCCGGCGACGGCGTTTACTTTGACTCCGCATTTTTTCAAAGCCATGTATGCGCCTGCTTGATAGGAGCCTTTAGCTCCACCGCCTTCTAGGGCGAGTCCTACCACGAGTACCACCTCCATTTAAGATAATTATATGATAAAAGTCAACAAAAATAAAGAGAAAGAGAACAACTTTTTGATTAGTATATGATAATGTCTTAAGTGTTAGTATTTGATTATGTCCCAAA
>CAOJEC010000040.1 GCA_948433885.1 uncultured bacterium
CTAAAATGTCGGTTACCTCTCTTTTTTTTTGCTCTTTTTTCTCCTTATTTTATCTGTGGCTTTTAATTATGATAATCTTATTGTATCAATTCCTCCGTGGCAATGTCGTTCAGCAAAGCACGACCTTTGTCATCGGGCATGTTGAATTTTTGACTGAAATATCTGAGTGCTGCGCCTAGTTCACCGGCATATCCACCCAATTGTGTGATGATGAATTTTGCCATTCGCAAATCCTTTTTTTTGATGTCGACCGGGTAAGGAAGCATTTTCGTATATTTGTACATTACATCACACCTTCTTCCCAAGGCCAAACTCCTTTTGACCATTCGTATTCATCGGTAAGTTCGTCGAGCATCAAAGGACCATATATTTTGGTAAATTCACTTTTTTTAGTGCGACAGTCCATAACATAAGTTTTGAACATTTTATAAGCATACATATCGTCAGGATGTACATCTAAATACAGATTCAAATCAGCGATAGCAAAATCTAATTTTTGAATTTCAGCAAGTTTTTTGGCTCTTTCAGTGGAGGTTTTGAGTTTACCTGGTACATAATTTTTGTAAGGATCGTAAAGGGAAGGGAAAAGATTTCCTTTTTCTAGTCCTTCTGTCAATCCATAAAGTTTAGGTCTATCGAAATTTCCTGTCATTATATCTATAGCAAAATCATAGTCATGAGAGGGAACTTCGATAGGCAAAAATCCATTTTTATCAAATAACATAAAATAATCACCCTACAGTAAACTATGTACTTTTCCTTTGAGTGATTGGGTAGGTGTCCCAAGTGGGTGTTTAAATTGACTTTTATAATAAATTGTGTATAATATAGGCCTACACGTAATTTTATGAGTTTTCACTTAAAAAAGATTTGGGGGAGGTATTACTATGGACATAATTATACATAGCAAATCGGTCGACTATTTAAAGAGCTCTATTAATCGATGTGTCGGCTATAATTGGCAAAGAATCAAAGAACTAGGGAGAATAGCGACTTTAATAGATTTTTCTGCGTTTAAAAATAGCTTTTCTAAAAGTCCGAGATTAACTATCAACGGATTAAGAGAAGATTTAGAAATCTATATTCCGTATGATGCAAGTCACGAAGATATAAAGAAGACAGTCAATAATGAATGTGATTATCGTCTATCTCTTCGTAAAAAATTGATATCCATATCGAATGGTATCAGCGCGAATGGATTTAAAAATGTCACTTACGGATTGCCAACACTTCCTCTTTTATGTGCTGACAAGGGCATAGTTTTATCATTTTTAATGTTAACAGGAATAAAGTTAAATGCCGAGAAAAAACAGGATGAAGATTCTAGAATGGACACGTTAGAGAAAACTTTATTCGAATATGAAAAGAAAATGGCTGTGTATATAAATGATGAGCTTACTATTGAAAAAGAAGATTTTATTCCATTTATAAAATTGTATCATGAATATTTGGGCTATTATCATAACAATGAGCAAATTTACTCATCTTCATCGGAAGGTATCGAAAATAAAGATTTCAATATGTTTTTTATGGGAATTTATTTTATATTTTGTAATACGAATTATCTATTGACTGATGATGAAATGCTCGCTTTGTTGGATCTTTTCAATCATTATAAATATACAGGTGTCGTAGATATATACGAAGCTTTAAAACTTTCATGTGATGTTGCCTTTTATGAAATTTCGAAAAAAGAAAAAAAATTGCAGGAATGGAAAAGACAAGTTACAGAGTATAAAAAGTATACTCAAAATGGTCATGTGGTCGAAAGTTGCGATTTGGATGTGTTTACCGACTTGATTTCTAAGTCGATTTTGGACGAGCATCAAAAGGAGCAGTTAGTTGCCGAGATGCGTGAATTGTGCGAAAAAGAAGCGAACGATGCAAGAAAAGAAAGCTTATTGAGTGACGAAGAATGGAATTTGTATTATCTTGCAAGAATGTACGCTTTCAATGATAAAGCAATTCGTGAGATCGATGCGATCATAGAATTACTCGTGGAAGCAAAAGATGAAGAAGAATATTTGGACTTGTCTGTAGAACTCGACGTTTGTATCAGTGCTTTACGTAGATCGATGGCTTCTATAAATGAAGAAGGGCAAATTTATGGACCGGTAGTTTACTATAAATGCAGTATCGACGACGACGGAACTGAAATGAGAATTCCATTGATCTTGAAATCGTTATTGTCATCTAAGATGAGCCCTGTGACATTAGAGAACGACTTAAATTGTATACTCGATGGCACGATCGGTAGAGATAAAAAGATCAAGGTTATAGATTCACTGCCTTGTAATGTTTACTACAAAGGTCGCGACTTTCCTATCTTTTATACGAAGGTAGGAGATGTAAAAGTCATCATCGATGTCGGTACTTCCGAAGATGCACATTTGCAAGTGGCCAAAACGGTCGAGACTGAGGATTTCCAAAATTTCCTATCTTCGGTTCGCAAAAGTGTGGAGAGTGGAAACGTGCCAAATGCGAGCAACTGTACAAAGCTTTTGTATACTGCAATAAACAACGATGCAAAAGTGAAAAAATTGAGTTTTTAAAGCAAAGGGAACTGTTAAAAAAGAGTTCTCTTTTTGATGGGAATGTGTTAAACTTGGTTTGAAATGAGGTTTAAAAATTATGGAAAAAGAATATTTGTTTTGTAAACATTGTGGCAAATTGATCGAAAAAAAAGATCGAGAGATTTGTTGTGGCGAGGAAATGACCAAACTTTGTGCCAATACGGTAGACGCCGCAGTCGAGAAACATAAACCCATCATAAAATCGGACGGCGTGAAGACCATCGTCGAAGTTGGAGAAGTACTTCATCCGATGAGTGAAGAGCATTCTATCGAGTATGTGTACTTGAAAACGACGGAAGGAATCGAAAAAAAGGTTTTGCATCCTGGCGATACGCCCAAAGCAGTTTTTGAGAGTTCGGGAGAAATCGTCGGAGCTCTTGCTTATTGCAATTTGCACGGTTTGTGGATGACCGAATTGTAGGAACCTGCTTCGTCGGTCTTTTTTCTTGACCTAAAGAAAGCGAGACTTTATAATAATTGACAATTTGAAAGGAAAAAAAATATGGATAATGAAAAAGAGTTGCATACGTTTTTAAATGAAGAAATAGAAGAAATGAAAGAGCGTATGACAAAATACCTTAAAGATCTCGGGTACATAGGATTTCGAACGAACCCGGATGATCGAGAATATGAATCACCTTCGGTAAAAGAAAGTATGGAACGTTTAGAGTCTCTATTGAATGCTTTCGCGATGGATGAGTCCCAAAGTGTTACTTATCGCTTGCCGATTTATTGCTTGACGGTTTTCGACGCCGAGCCTAAATACACCGATTTTTTATTGAGGTGCATAAAGACGAATGCCGCAAAGAAGGATGAATCACTTGAACTCGTGGATTCCATGGAGCAAGTTTTATTAGAATATGAAAGAAAAATGAGTGCTTGTATAGATAAAAGTGGCAAAATTGGATTTAAAAAGGCCAGTGAATTTTTGAAGATTTTAGAAGAATATATCGATTATTATTTAACACATAGTGAAGATATGATGGGAACACTTGAGATGACGTATTACTTTTCTAGTGAGAAGTTTATTGCGACAGTATTGTGGAACATAATTATAAACAATATAGATGCCGATTTCGATCGAGACGATTTTCAAGAGCATTATGGAATATATAGATCTTTCTTATTAATCAAAACGCCAATCGAGGCGGCTGAAAGCATTTTAAAAACTTTTTACAATTATTCGAATCGAGAAGAATTGTTAAAAATGGCATTTGTGAGAGGCATGATAAATGGACCGGAAAAATATGAGCCAATCAAAAAAGCGATGAACTTTATCCGTAGGCAATTGAAAAAATCGATAGAAAGCCTCAAAAATAAAAGTTGTGAAGCTAAGACTTATGAAGCCTGTCATTTATCTCGCTCATTAAAACTTATGAGCGAAGAGGAGTTTAATAAAAATTTTTCTTCGATAGATGAATTCGAATATGATCGTGTTTATTCGCAAAGCTATATAAAAGAAGTAAAAAATCATTATATTTTACAGATGAATTCTTTAAAATCACTCCTACAAACTTTGAGGCAAGATCCTATGTTGCACCCCGTATACGATTTGCCATCGATCGCATTCTTTGAAAGCGATGAAAAATTCGATGACGATTACGTTTTCGAGGCAATCCGTTTGATGTTAAAAGGGATAAAAATGAATGCAACTAGTAAAGTCAGTTACGGCTTATTTGGAAATGCTATTTGTGAAGAGGCGTTGCACTACTATGAAAAAGAGATGGCTTCATATATCGAAGACGATTACTCGATTAAAATATCAAATATAACCGTTTTTACGAATTTATTCATGGATTATTTAAATACTTATTTTATGAAAAGTGATATTTATTTTATCGAATCTATGGGATATAATCGTTACGCTTTAATCGAAATGAATTTTTTAGTAGGGTTGTTGATATACTTCATTTTTTGTGATTTGGGTACGAGAATTCGAGGAGAAGCATGTCATCCTATTTCTTCGGCCATCGAAACCCTTCTCGAAAACTGCGATATGACTTATGGTGATGCACTCCATCTCGTATACGAAAATTATGTACTAAAGATTTATGAAGATGCAAAAGCTTGGGTAGAAGAAAATCCTCTAAGTACAGAAGTCACTTCGAGCGAAGTAAAAGTGGAAGAAGATGTTTTAGGAAAATACATCGCCGATGGTCGTGTCGTTCGAGTGTGCGACGAAGAAACTTTTAGAAGACTTCTCGAAGATAAAGGTTTGAATTCCGTTCGCGTGGAAGAGTACGTAGCACAAATGCGAAACTTGAAGAGAAAACAAGAAGATATAGAGTTTGCAAAAAGGATGGCTTTAGCCAAAGAGTACTTATTCACAGCCGAAGAAGCAGTTTTATACGATAAGTATGCCGGGAATGAATATGTGACGGACGTCATATCCAACATAGATTCAATCTTGGAAGAATTCATGGTAGCGTCTTCCGAAGATCAAGGTTTCTATTTGGACGAAGTTGGAAATTACTTCGACAAACTCAGAGAAAGAATCGCGACTCTCGAAGAGAAGTCTACCGAATCATCTTTGGAATCTCAAAGAATAGTATACTTTTCGACCGTGTTACCGGACGGGACTAGACTTCCTTTCTTGTTGAGATCTATAAGAAAAGACAAAAAGTGCAATTTAAAACAGATGAGTACAATACTCAATAAATTGATAAATGGTGTGACGATGGGCGATAGAGAAGTTCCTGCTTCTAATATTCCTAGGAAGATGTTCTCTAAAGGTAAAGATGCGCGAATCTTCTATGTGACAATCGATGACATCATCGTGGTCGTAGATGGTGGACAAGGAGAGGAAGCTCAAAAGGCGGCCATAAAACTCGCTCAATCTGAAAATTTTGCCGATTACTTGAAACAATTACAAGGCAATTTGGCTATAGGGAAGAGATACGACGACGAGGATTATACGATGGCGATCATGTCCTATTTGAATAAAGGCTCTAAAGTAAAAGTTAAAAAGTAAATTTTACGAATAAGGTGTAAAGAAGGTCTAAATGGCCTTTTTTTAGTTGCATTGTAATATATTATGCTGTACTATTGATGTAGAAAGTGGTACAATGTGGTAGAAAGTGGGGGGGCTTCTATGCTGATTGGAGAGTTTCATCATAACTTAGATGATAAAAATCGCCTAGTGATGCCGGCTAAGGTATTACAAAGCTTGGGCGACGAAGTCATCGTTGCAAGAGGTTTCGAACACTGTCTCATGGTATATCCAATCGAGAAGTGGGAAACCGTCATCGCCAAGTTTTCTGAACTTTCGATTACGAAGTCCGATACACGTAAATTCATGAGAATACTGCTAGCAGGAGCCACTTCTTGTAAATTCGATTCACAAAAGAGAATTTGCATACCTAGTGTCCTAAAGAATTATGCCGATATTTCTAAAGAAGTCGTCATCATAGGTTTGGACGACCATTTGGAGATTTGGAGCGAAGATGCTTACAACAAATTCTTGGAAGAGAACTTGGAAAGTTTCGCCGAGATCGCCGAAAGTATTTACGAATAGGGTGGTAATATGGAACATGTAAGTGTACTTTTAGAGGAAGCTGTCGATGGCTTGAACATCAAAAGTGATGGAATATACGTCGATGCAACATTGGGTTATGGAGGGCATTCAAAGGCCATCCACAAGCGATTGAAAAGGGGTTTTCTATTCGCCTTCGATCAAGATGCAACAGCCATCGAGCATGCTCGAGAAACTTTTGTAGATTGTGACAATGTCACGATCATTCATTCTAACTTCGTCAATATGAAGGAAGAATTGTACAAACGTGGAATCGAACATGTCGATGGTATCATCTTCGATTTAGGTTTATCCAGTCCTCAGATCGATGACGCTTCACGCGGATTCAGTTTTATGAAGGATGCCGAACTCGACATGAGAATGGATAAGACTCGAGAGTTGACTGCTAAGAAAGTCGTGAACGAGTACGACTTGAGTGAGCTCATCGATATATTTTTCAAATACGGAGAAGAACGTTTCAGTAAAGACATCGCGAAAGCGATCGTTCGCAGTAGACCGATCGATAGAACTTTGCAATTGGTCGACGTGATCAAAAGTGCAGTACCTACAAAGTACTTTCTCACTCATCACCCTGAAAGACAAATATTTCAGGCAATCAGAATCGAAGTGAACGGTGAGTTAAAAGTTTTGGAGAGTGTCTTACCTGATGCAATCGATCTATTGAACGAAAAGGGTCGAATAAGTGTCATCACATTCCATTCACTCGAAGATAGAATCACCAAACACGTCTTCAACAAATTCAGTAAAATAGACGATTTGGTAAAGGGACTACCTGAAATCCCCGAAGAATTCAAACCTAAAATTAAATTGATCAACAAAAAACCGATACTTCCAAGCGAGGAAGAGATCGCCAATAATTCGCGAAGTAAAAGTGCAAAGCTTCGCATAGTAGAAAGGGTGTAATTCCATGATAAAGAATAAAAATGAGGGTAAATTGAGAGCATTAGACAAATTGATGATCTTCACAATCATCGTGTTGGGGCTTTTCGTACCAGTTTCGGTAGTTTTCTCACAAGCAACTTTATCTAAGAGTAATATCGAAGTCGAAAAGATGAGAAGCAAAGTAGAAAAACAAGCTAACTCCAATCAAAGTCTTTCTATGCAAGTAGATGAGCTTGCAAGCTTATCCAATATTCAGGATATTGCAAAGGAATATGGTTTAAGTTATAATAATGATAATATCATCGTAATCGGTGACTAGGAGGTCATATATGAAAAAAAAGAACAATACAATTCGCATAAGTTATTATGGAATAATTTGTATTGTTCTTTTATTTGCGTGGATAATAGGCAAATTGGTCTTCGTCAGTTATTTTGACGAGGTAGACGGAGTGAATATTCATTCGATCGCTTCGGGACGTTATACGACAACTGCAAAGATAAATGCATCGCGTGGTACTATTTACAGTGTAAATGGCGAAGCTTTGGCAAAAGACGTCAATTCTTATACAGTCATTGCTTATTTGGATTTGGCTCCAAAACCTGTTCAGGATAAGGAATATACAGCCAATGTGTTGAGCGAATACTTGAACATGAGTCCCGAGAGGATCATGGCATTGTTGAGTACACCGAATGCTTATCAAGTAGAATTGGGGCCCGGCGGAAGAGATATAAGTGAAAAATTGAAAATTGACATCGAAAAATTGGAATTGCCAGGTATCGGTTTCGTCAAAGATTCTAAAAGATATTATCCATATGGAGATTTCGCGTCTTATACCATCGGTTATACTAGAAAACGCGATGGAAAGATAATGGGCGAATTAGGTGTAGAATCTTACTACAATAATGAACTCAACGGCAAGGATGGAAAAACGACGTATCAAAGGGATGCCTATGGATACCAAATACCGGATACTCCTGTGATCACCGAGGATGCCGAGAGTGGCAAAGATATTTATTTGACTATCGATTCGAACATTCAGATGTATTTGGAAAATGCTCTTTCGGATATGTCGAACGAATATACTTTCGAATGGGCGAACGTCACCATAGCTAATGCAAAGACAGGAGCAATCTTGGGAAGCGCTACTGTACCATCTTTTGATCCGAATAAATTGAATATAACTCAATACAATAATCCATTGGTAAGTTTCAGTTACGAACCTGGATCGACGATGAAAATTTTCAGCTTTATGGCTGCGATAGAAGAGGGGATATACGACGACGAGGAGGAATTCATGTCCGGAGTTAAGTTTGTCGGACGTGATAAAGTTACCGATTGGAATGATTATGGATGGGGAACGATTTCATATAAGACAGGATTTGCTTATTCTTCGAATGTTGCCGCGGCTAATTTAGGTTTGGAGATGGGCCGAGATAAATTGGTCGGTTATTTGAAAAACTTCGGCTTTGGCAAAAGAACGGGCATCGAACTTGCCAACGAATATTCTGGAATCCTAAGACCTACTTACGATTTGGAAGTAGCCAATGTCGCTTTTGGTCAAGGAATGACTTCTACTCCGATTCAAAATGTGCAAGCTCTCACTACTTTGGCGAACGATGGGGTAATGTTGAGACCTTACATCATAGATAAGGTTATCGATCCCGACACGGGCGAAGTCATCTATAGAGGCGGTCGAAATGAGTTGGGCCAAATCGTATCGAAGAGTACGACTGATAAAATGAAAGAACTTTTGGATTATGCCGTCAATGGAGACGATTTGGCATCTACAGGTAAAATTTATGAGACCGATTCTACGAGATTGATCGGTAAGACTGGAACAGCTCAAATAGCGTCTTCTTCGGGTGGCTATGAAATAGGTATGTACAGCAATATTAAAAGTTTTGCGGGAGTCTTTCCTTATGAAGATCCCGAATACATAGTATACATGTCAGTCAAAAAGTTACAATCATCTTCTACTCCGATTGCAAAGGCAGTCAAATCGATCGTAGAAAGTATTGCAAAATACAAAAATTTAGATCAGTTGGTCGTCGAACAAGATGAGTCGAAGATCATAAATGTCGATAATTATATAAATAAAAATGTAGATGAAGCAGTCGAGAGTCTTAAAAAATTGGGAATCGACGTCATAAAGATCGGCGAGGGTTCTAGAGTTATAGATCAATATCCATATAAAGGAACAAATGTCATAAAGGGGAGTAAAGTATTTCTATTGACCAATTCTATCGATATTACGATGCCTTCGATGACAAATTGGACGACAAACGAGGTCGGAAGTTATTGCAATTTGTTGGGAATAAAGTATAATATTAGCGGTTATGGAAGAGTCGTCGGTCAATCGATACAAGCGGGTACAAAAATAGATACGACGACAGTGGTCGACTTTACTTTGAGTAAAAAAGACGACGAACAGGGAGATGAAGGAATTGACGAAGATGACAAAGACAAAGAAGAATGATTTTTCATTAGGAAAAATTTTAAACAGTCCATATTCAATAATTGTCGTATTGATCTTGTTTGCAATTGCTTTACTTTTTTACACTCGATATTTGATCAGATGTAATGTCGTTTATTCCTATTCTGGATATACGAAGGATTTTTCCTTTTTTGCAGGAGTCATCTACGATGGACCCATCGTCAATTATTTTGGTGACTCCAAAGTCCTGTACAAAGGTGAAGACGTATTGCTCTGCGATTATGAAGTAGGCTTCTATATCAAATATGATGATAAATATAGTCCAATTTCAGTAACTAAAGGATACGAAGTCGATGAAGAAGATGAAGGGGGCGAAAAAAAGTATGCATCTATGAAAGAGATAGTTGCTGGTACTAGTTTCTCGTTTACCGAAACTGATAAAGATGCAGTTTTCTTGTCGAAGGAAAATGTCGACAATTTGAAAAATTTAGTATTCAAGATTTCTGGGAAAAATAAAAAAGGCGACGAAGTAAAAATAGAAATTCCTATGGTGATCGAAAAGGTGACAAAGTAAAGATTTACAAAGCCTTGGCTTTTTTTGAGAAATTGACGAAAAATACTTGAAAATCACAATAATTATGTTATAATTGAATAGCAGTTTGTGATTATTGTCTCCTTAGCTCAGCTGGTAGAGCAACTGACTCTTAATCAGTGGGTCCGGGGTTCGAATCCCCGAGGGGACACCATATTTGATGGGCTTGTAGCTCAGGTGGTTAGAGCGCACGCCTGATAAGCGTGAGGTCGGAGGTTCAAGTCCCCCCAGGCCCACCATCGATTATGGCCTGTTGGTGAAGCGGTCAACACATATGCCTTTCACGCATACATTCATGGGTTCAAATCCCGTACAGGTCACCAATTTTGATAATAAGTCCGAAAGGACTTTTATTTTGTCAAAAAAATTGATCATAATCGCTCTCTTTTTGACCTATTTATTGTGTTTTTAGCAAAAATCTAAAGTTATGATTTTTGATGATAGAATTTTACTTTTATTCATAATTAACCGTTTTTTTCATGGGGTATATGATATCATGATATTTAAATTTTGCCAGATTCGACTGTATCAATAAAGTGTAAAATATAATGATAATAAATTGACAAAGATTTTTTTTATTATATACTTTGTTATAGAGTAGGTGTAGTTTATGGAGAAGAAAGCCATTTTTTTCATTAGCGTCTTAAAAAAGATAGCCGATGTTTATTTCAATACATTCTTTGTATTTTATTTTTTCAAAATAGCCAATTATGAAGTGCTGCCGGTTGCCAAATATTATATAATTTTATATTTCTTTACTGGCCTCGGTTTTTTCTTAATACGTAGTGCGATGAAAAAGAATAGAAAAGTTCCATACTTTAGAATAGGCATATCTTTACAAGCCCTTTACATTACGTTGATTTTACTTTTAAAAGAAAACATCGTAGATCATATAATTTTAGTTGGACTAATGAACGGCATGGCCGATGGTTTTTACTATTATCCTAAAAATATATTGGATTCCGAGAAAATAAGTAATGAAGGACGGCAAAAGTATTCAGGAATCGTAAATACAATAAATAAAGTTTCAGGAATAATTATACCAGTTATATTAGGTGTGGCTCTCACATTTTTGAGTTATGTCCAAGTCGGAAAAATCTTCTTTTGTATTTACGTGATCATGTTCATTTTGTCATTTGGAATAAAAGAAGATTATAAACCTGTGAACAAATTCAAACTGAAAGAGTATTTAAAATTGATTCGACAAAGTGATGATATTAAAAGGGCAACCATTGTATCGTTCATGTCAGGACTAACTTATTCATCAGGTGTAATGGGATTGATTATTACATTACTTAAAATCAACTGTTTTAAAACCAATTTAAACTTGGGATTCGTCGATAGTGCTTGTGCTGGATTATCTTTGATGGTATGTGTGTTGTTTGCTTTGAAGATAAAGGAACGACATTTCAAAAAGATCTTATGGGTCTCGGGTATTTTGTCTATATCATCACTTTGTCTCTTGGGTATCGCTCCTGGTGTAGGCTTTTTAGTTTTCTATTTATTTGTTAGATATTCTTGTGTCGAGATCATAAATCTAATTTCGCAAAACAAAGTTGTAAATTTGAGTAATGTCAAAGAATTGAAAAATGAACTGAAAGTAGAATATTACTTGATAAGAGATTTGATTTATGCTTTCTCAAGATGTACTGGTTATTTACTTTTGATTTTGGTGTGTGTATTCTTCGGAATGGATTACATCAGTTACTTACTGATAATACCCGGTATATCGTTATTACTAGAATCTCTTTTGGTTTCGAGAATTTCGTAAAGAAAAAACTGTCGCATGACAGCTTTTTTGTTATTTCAAGTCATCGTCACTGAACGGAAGAGGGCAAAGTTCTTCTACTGTATGTTTTTCGATTTCGCCTTCCGGAGTCATCGCGATGACTTCTTTAGACTTATCGAACATCTCATTTATGACTGCGCGGCAAGCAAAGCAAGGCATTCCTATTTTAGTATTATCACACATGACGTAGAGTTTATCGAAGTCGTATCTTTTATAACCTGCACTTATGGCACTCAGAATGGCACTTCTTTCAGCACATATGCTAGCACCATAGGAAGCATTTTCGACGTTTACTCCACGGAATTCTGTCCCATCCTTCATGACTACTATAGCCGATACTTTAAAATTCGAGTAGGGACTATAGGAATTTTTCAATAATTCTTTCAATTTCTTTTGCATTATATCAATCCTTTTCGTATTTAAGTATAACGTGTTTTCTAATAAAAAGATATATTTTTTAACGTATTGACACTACTTTTAATTTTAAATGACTGGCATTTGCTCGAGCAAAGTAGATTACTCATGCAATGAATGAGGTTGCATTGTTACCAATTATATGACTCACCGACTGTTATCTAATGATAACTAGCTAGTAAAAAAGAATGATTGTTGAGAAACGAAATTTGAGACTTTTTATGAGGAAAACATTTAGAAAAAAAATATGGACTATCTAAGGGAATTGGTTTATAATCCCATCTTTGACACTTTTTAGAAAGCAAAAACTCTCTAAGGCCCTATTA
>CAOJEC010000041.1 GCA_948433885.1 uncultured bacterium
TTTTCAATAATTTTTTTTATAACTAAAGACTTTTCGTCAGAAATTTGGTACAATTAAATTATCAAAGTGATGCACAAATAGTAATTTGGTAATAATGAATATTGTCCGATTTTATAGATAATCACGGATTGTAAAATTATTTATTTCTGATGACTGTAAATAAAATTCGCGAAAAAAACATTTTATCTTATGAAAGGAGAAACAAATGAAAAATAATGAAATAATTATACAAGATGATAACATTAAAGATAATAAAGAAATAGCATCTGATATTATGTTAGAGGAAATAATTTCTAAAGTAATTCAAATACCATATGTAAAAGTAGATAGAAATAAATTTTTAGCGGAAGTTTTTTCTTCAAAAGTTGATTTGCTTGAAAGTATAATTAATAATGGACCAGTAGAAGCTAGTATATCAAGGGAAGAAATAAAACATATAGCTAATAAATTAATTATTAAAAGAACAAGTCAATCTTCTATCGCTTCTTTTGCAGCAGGTATTCCAGGTGGACTAGCAATGGCAGCAACCATTCCGGCTGATATATTACAATTTTTTGGAATGTCATTAAGACTAGCTCAGGAACTTTCTTACCTATATGGTACAGCTGATTTATGGAAAAACGGACAAGTTGATGATGAAAAAGTTAAAAATCAATTAATCTTATATTGTGGTGTCATGTTTGGTGTATCTGGTGCAATTTCCGGTGTAAGAGTTTTATCAACTCAAGTTGCTAAAACCGTACTTAAAAAGATTCCACAAAAAGCTTTAACAAAAACTTTTTGGTATCCAATGATAAAAAAGATTTGTTCATTTGTTGGATATACACTTACTAAGAAAACACTGGCTTCAGGCGTATCTAAAGCAATACCGATTATTGGTGGTGTAATATCTGGAACGATTAATTTTGCCTCAATGATGCCTATGGCAAGAAAATTAAATGGTACATTAGATAAAGCAGTTTTTGATTATTCAGAGGAAGAATTTATTGAAGATATCGAGTTACTAAGTAATGAAACTGGAGAAGTATCCGAAGAAGAAAAGCAAAGTTTTAGAGATAAATTTACTAATGGATTAAATAAATCTAAAGAAAATGTATCAAATTTGATTTGTAAGTTAGGTAATAATAAAGATAAATCAAAAGATCCTATAGAGAAAATAAAGAAGTATAAAGAATTATTAGATTCTGGAATTATCAATCAAGAAGAATTTGATAAAAAGAAAAAAGAATTGTTAAATTTATGATTAATTAAGTAAAATGCATAATAAGATATATGACATTATGTTTAATTACTAAATTACAATTTGAAAGCGAAAGGACACCTGACTTCTAGTATGGTAACACTTCTTTATATCAGATGTTCTTTTTTTGTGTTTCCGAATCCATTTTACTCTATCTTTTTAATATAATAATTGTAAAATCAGAATATCTTTAATATAATAATTACAGAATCCGAATTGAATTTTTCAATAAAATCAAAGTTCAAAAATGTAAACGGAGGAAAAAATGAAAACTTTAGAATATACTATCAAAACTGCTAAAAAAAGCCAAAAGAAAGTGCTCATACTTTCTGATTTACATATTTCAAAACATGAAGATGCCGTCAAACTTAAAAAATTGATTTCCAAAATTCTCGAAAACATTCAAAAAGGAAAAACGTACGATGCATTCTTACTAGATGGAGATATATACGACTCGACCAATGTTCTTCGAAACGAGTATTTGAGAAGCATCGTTTTGGATTTCATTCGTTTGCTAGGTTCCATTGCCCCGACCGTTTTGACAACAGGCAATCACGATGTATGTGCTCTAAAAATTTCAAAAAACTATAGAAAAGGGTGGAAAATCGACTATGACACTTTTAGACAAAAGTTTTTAGATGTAGTAAGAAATTTCGAAGGAGTAGTTCTTGTCGATACGGGTTCTTGCAATTTAGATGCTGAATACGTTATAAGTATATACAATCCTTCCATAGAATACATGTTGTCTTCTCCTGAGAATCGTGAAACATCCATGACCAAAGATAGAGACTCGTACGAATTTTTGAAATGCTTAGATAGAGATAAAATCCAAATTCTCTTATGCCACTATCCCGATGTTTTGAAGTGGCTTCATTCGAAAGGCTATCTCAAAAATGTGGATTTGGCAATCGCCGGACACAATCACAATGGAATGACACAATTTTTGTTTTTAGAAAATATTTTAAACGCTGTTGGTCAAAAAAATAGAGGAATCATAACCCCCGACATGAGTGCCAAACTAGCTGATACAGCTAAAATGAGAGGGATGATAAATTTGGACGGCGAGACTAAACTTTATATCAATCCTGCCTTTACTTCGTTGGCCCCCAATACTGGTTTCTTGAATCATTTGGACAAATTTTTCTACTCCGGTATGACCGAAATCACTTTCGAACCCGATAAACGCATCGCTCTAGAAAAAAAGAATGGATAAACGCTCTTCCTTAATAAAATATAAAAACGAAAGCGACTATCATTTTCGAATACAAAAATCGAGACATGAAAACTCGATTTTTATGTTATAATATTTTTTGAAATGAGGAATGATTCAATGTATAAAATTACTATTGTAGAAGACGATCAGATCATCAGTGGTGAGTTGGCTACTTTACTAGAGAACGACGGATATTCGACTTATATCGTAAAAGATTTCGAACACTCGGTCGAAGAAATTTTATCTTCTCGAGGAGATCTAGTTTTGCTCGACATCAACATTCCATATATGAATGGCAAGACTGTTTTACAAAACGTACGCAAAGAGTCCAATGTTCCCATCATCATGGTGACGAGCAAAGATGCCGTAGTAGATGAAGCACTATCTATTTCTTATGGAGCCGATGACTATGTGACAAAACCTTACAATCCGGAAATACTTCTTTTGAGAATAGGAGCCGTGCTCAAGAGAACAAAACTAGAGAAAACTCCAAACTATGAAGATTTGGTAATAGATTTTCAACGAGGAACAATAAAAAATAACACAGCCGAAGAAATTCTCACCAAAAACGAGATGATCATTTTTTATGTTCTATTAGAAAATCGTGGTCGCATAACGACACGCGAAACATTGATGACGGCCCTTTGGAACAATTCGGAATACGTAAACGACAACGCATTGACTGTAAATTTGAGTAGACTTAGAACAAAACTTGCCGCCCTTGGCCACGAAGACGCCATAGAAACGAGAAAGGGAATGGGGTACATATTATTATGAAATTCGATAAGTTTCTTCGAGACAAGCTTTATTTCGTAGTCGTATTTGTACTTGCATATGCCACGTCTATATCGTTTCTCTATGCTTTCAAAGTCGACCAATCGCTATGCGTAGCTCTATCGGTGATCGCGGTCATTTCATTTTTTTCATCGCTCTCATTCGATTTTCTACGCAAAAAAAAGTTTTACGACAAACTAAAAACCAACACGGCTAACTTGGATAAAGTATACTTGGTGACCACGACATTGGAAACGCCCGAATTTTATGAAGGTGAACTTTTGATGGAAACTCTCTACGACATGACCAAATCGATGAACGAAAAAGTAATAGAGATAGAAACAAATATGAAAGAATTTAAAGAATATTTGGAACTTTGGATCCATGAGATAAAACTTCCCATCGCATCTTTAGAACTGATACTTCATAATGAAAAACAAAAAGATAAAAAAATATACGATCAAATACGACGCATAGAAAGAAATGTCGAAGAAATGCTCTACTATTCGCGAATGGAATCGTCTGAAAAGGATTATCTCATAAAGAAGATCGATCTTGCAAATTTAATCGGAAAGACAATACTTTCATTTAAAGACGATTTTCTATATCAAAAAATAGAATTACAAGTTGAAAATATCGAAGGACAAGTTTACACTGATGCCAAATGGCTAGAATTCATTCTAGGACAAATAATTGCCAATGCGATCAAATATAAAAAAGAAGAAAATTCCCACATCACGGTGAGAAGTCGCGAAGATGAAAAAAATGTAATTTTGGAAATAGAGGACGATGGGGTGGGCATTTCCAAAGAAGACTTACCACGCGTATTTGAAAAATCTTTCACTGGACAAAATGGTCATCACCATGCTAAATCTACGGGCATGGGTCTATACATCATCAAAAAGCTACTTTCAAAACTAGGCGTCATAATAAAAATAGACTCCATAGAAGGAGTATACACTCGCGTAACTTTGTTTTTTCCAAAAAACGAATTTTATGAAGTGACGAAATGAACATTACAAAAATGTAATAAATATGTAATACAAATCGCACGACAAAAGAGCATTTTTGTTTTATTATCGAAATACAAAGGAGAAATTTTATGGAACATATACTCAAAATAGAACAAATAGAAAAATATTACGGAAATAAATCCTCACTAACGAAAGCTATCGACGGCATATCGTTCGAAGTAGAGAAGGGCGAATTCGTCGCGATCATGGGTGCCTCTGGTTCTGGTAAGACCACACTTCTAAATGTCATATCGACGATCGATCGCGTGACGAGTGGACATATATACATCGATGGAAAAGACATAACTACACTCAAAGGAAATTCTTTGAACAAATTTAGACGAGAAAGTCTAGGGTTTATCTTCCAAGACTTCAATTTGTTAGACACTCTCACCGCTTACGAAAACATTGCTTTAGCCTTATCTATTCAAAACATCGGACCAGCCGAAATAAAAAGACGCGTACTCGCGACAGCTCATGAACTCGATATCGAAGATGTCTTAGATAAGTACCCGTACGAGATGAGTGGAGGACAAAGACAACGTGTCGCTTCGGCAAGAGCGATCATCACTGATCCGACTTTGGTACTTGCCGACGAACCTACAGGAGCTCTCGATTCTAAATCATCGAAGATGCTTCTCGAACGTTTCAACCATCTAAATGAAACGCTCGAGGCGACGATTTTGATGGTAACCCACGATGCTTTCACCGCATCGTATGCTACTAGAGTACTCTTCATAAAAGATGGTCGTATCTTCGACGAACTCAGAAAAGGTGACAAAACCCGCAAAGAATTTTTCGATTCCATCATCGATGTCGTAACCTTGCTAGGTGGTGATTTGAATGATGCTCTTTAAACTGTCGATTGCAAACATCGTTAAAAGTTTCAAAGATTACACGATTTACTTTTTCACTCTCATCTTGGGAGTAGCAATTTTCTACGTATTCAATGCAATAGAAAGTCAGACAGTCCTGTTGAATGTGACATCATCTACGAGCGAAATAATCGGCCTGATGACGGACATATTGAGTGGAGTAAGCGTTTTTGTCTCCTTCATCCTAGGCTTTTTGATCATATATGCATCTAGATTTTTGATCAAAAGACGCAACAAAGAATTTGGTGTATATTTGACTCTCGGAATGAGTAAACGAAAAATATCGATCATTCTCTTCATCGAAACGCTGATCATAGGCCTCTTATCACTCATCGTAGGATTGGGCTTGGGAGTACTCTTAAGTCAGTTGATGAGTCTTTTGGTAGCCAATATGTTCGATGCCGACATGACAAAATTTTCTTTCATCTTCTCGAACGACGCGTTTGTTAAAACGCTTATATATTTTGGAATAATGTATTCGATAGTCATGCTCTTCAATACGTTTATAATTAGCAAATGTCGCTTGATCGAACTTTTGAACAGCGATAAAAAATCTGAAAAAGTTCATCTCAAAAACCCTATAGTATCGTCCATCGTGTTTGTAATTTCTTGTATAGTCTTAGGTCGCGCCTACTATATGGTCACCGCCGGCATACAAGAATTGGAAACAGTCGATAAAATCTTCCTCCCGATCATCATGGGATCCGTCAGTACGTTTTTCATCTTTTGGTCCTTGTCGGGGCTTATCCTAAAACTTTGTATGAGCATCAAAAACCTCTACTATCGAGGGCTCAATAGTTTCATCCTACGACAATTTTCTAGTAAGATCAATACGATGGTCTTCTCGATGACAGTTATATGTCTCATGCTATTCGTCACCATATGCATACTCTCGAGTTCACTGTCGATTAAAAATTCTCTGAGTGCCAATTTAAAAGAATTGGCTCCTGTCGACATTCAGTTTTCAAAAAGAGTAGACTACACTTTGGAAAATACGGCCAACCGAGAAGAAGATGAACTAGCTCTTTTGAATTTGGATGTTGTAGATACTCTAAAAAATATGGGTATCGATACTACAGAATTTATCGACGAATCGGTCGAAATAAATATCTTCAGTACACCAGACTTGACAATTGCAGACACCTTCGGGCCAAAATTGAATGAAATACTTGCCAACTATCGTTATTTGAATCCTCATTCACAAGAGAAGATAATTTCCATCTCGGAATACAACGAATTAGCAAAACTATATGAACTCGAACAATTTGCTATAGAATCCGGCGAATATATCATAATCGCAGATTTCGATCCTTTCGTGAAGATTAGAAATGAAGTCCTCGCCGAACATCAAAATATCGAAGTATTTGGACACATTTTAAAACCTAAATACGAGAAATGTCAAAAAGGATTTGTAGAAATATCCTCTAATCATATCAACGACGGAATCTTGATCGTCCCCGACCACGTGCTAGCCGACATAAAACCGATACAAAACATACTTGCCGGCAATTACAAAATGACGAAGAAAGAAGACAAGATAGAACTAGAACGACAACTAGAGAAGAAGCTAAAAGAAAACGATGGAAATTTTACCTTGATAAAGGGTAATTCCAAACTAATTATCGCCGAAGCGAGCATCGGTCTCGGCGCGATGGCCACGTTCATAGGGCTTTACTTGGGCATAATATTCTTACTTTCGAGTGCAGCAATTCTCGCCTTGAAAGAATTATCAGAAAGCGCCGACAACAAAAAGAGATTCAAAATGCTCAGAAAAATAGGGGTAGACGAACATCTCATCAATAGAGCTCTATTTAGACAAATCGCCATTTTCTTTGCAACACCTCTAATTTTGGCCGTCATCCATTCTTACTTTGGAATGAAGTTCAGTATATTCATTTTAGAAACATTCGGAACTCGTGAACTCATGCGTTCGATAATTATGACTGTCGTCTTCTTATTAGTTATATATGGCTCCTACTTTCTAATAACATACTTCTCTAGTAAAACGATCATCAAAGAAAGAATATAATCGACTCGTCTAATGATAGTTCAATTTACTACTTCGAATATATTATATGTACTATTCGAACAAATACTCTTTCCATTTATAACCAAACGCAAGGGAAAAAAAATATGAAACCAAAAGAAAAATTTCTTCTTATGATTCCGTTCATTTTTTTGACGTCATTGTTCTATTACTGCATCTTTAAAGAGAGAAGTACAATCATCTCTACCGATCATCAAATGACTTATAGAAATGGAATTTATAATGTTAAAATCGGTTGGAAATGGTATAAATTTACTTCTAATAAGCAAATTTTTCCGAACTCCACAATAGAAATAAAATACGATTTATTTAGAATAAAATCTTATCGCACAAAAAACTACATCGAAATGTAGTTTTTTAAATGAAAAATGTAGAAAATTGAAAACTATTGTGTTATCATCTTCTTAGAGGGTCAAATACTGCTTAAAAAGTATTTGTCATCAGGAGGGTTTGTTTTATGAAAAGAATTGAATTTTTAAATACTTTACAGTGGTTCTCCGCCCAAAATCGAGTAGGTACATACTTCGTAAATGAGCACAAAGAGCCTATGTACAAATGGAAAAACTGTGTTTTCTATTTCGATGGAAAAGGAAAAGTTTATTGTATAGGAGATATTCCACTCGATTTACAATATCGCATATATTATAGATTCGGCGAAAGTACGGGAATGACTTTTGAAAACGGAGATAGAGGAGAGTGGAGTTCTAAAAATATCGAAGTAGATCACCTCACTGTCGAAGGGCAAAATTTTATCAAAAGTAACTACCATCGAATATTTACTTTCACCGACATGAAAAAACTTTTGAAGTTCGTATACTTTTTGAATAACTACGAACATGAGGTGAACTCTAAATTGATGTACATCGACACACACCACGAAGCTTGGGAAAGCACAAGTGAAGAATTTACTCTCCAAGAAATCGAAGAGATTTATGAAACGCTGATGAGCGCTTCGACCTATGATATCGCTGAAGGCTTAAATGAGATGCCTCGCACTCCTAAAGTAAAAGATTTTCCTCGTTTTACGGCTATAAAAGAGACACTTTTATCAGAAAGTCTAATCGCCGAATTGGATTATTTCTCACATACGATCAATCCATTCCATAGTTTTAAATTGCTACCAGCCACTTTCTATTCGTATAGAGATTTCGTCGACATAGATGTCGACATTTTGGGCAACCGAAAAAAAATGACACTCAAAACCGACATCACGACAACTTACGAAACTGATGGAAAAAGCGTTTATTACGATGTAGCTTATCAAGTTACAGAAAATGACAATTATAGAATTATACGCCGTGTCAGTAGATATATACCTGGCAATCACTCGACTGGCGATGTAGTCGCCGTGATAAGAAGCATTTCATCTAAAGCATCCGAATTTACTAGAAGAAGTATTTTCTATAATATCAGTGAAAATAGATATTTCGATGGAACTTCTTGGAAAAGACCATCTTTAGAAGAAATCGACGAACTAAACGAAATAATAAAATATGCTTCGCAAAAAGTCTGGAATAGTGTTACTAAACAAATAGTTCTTACCAAACCTTTCAAATTTACCCCTGTAACTCCTTTAAATTAATTATTTAGAAAAGAGGGATACTCATGCTAGATTTGATCTATATGCAAGTAGTCGCAAGTTTATTAGAAAATGAAGTGGACCTTTCTTCAAAGAGTAGTGATGAATTGGCTAAACTGATCACACCGATAAGGAGTAAACCTCTATCTAGAAAAGAAATTGTAATGATGATAAATACACTTGTAAATAGAATGCTCACAAGGAAAAGCACTTTCGATACACTTGTACAAATAAAGCACTTACATACGCAGTTGACTAGCATAGAACATGCGACTAACATGATAAGCTTTCATTTACCATTCGTTCGAATCGCGACAAAAAGTTTATATGAGAGAGTGGAGTTTTACTTTCTAAATGAAATAGGTATCAAACTCTATAAAACGTTCTATCAAATGAAAACAGGAAATTTCGATGATGAGAGATTTATAAGTTATATTACTAGACCCAGCAGAATAGTCTTCGAAGAGCCAAAAGAAATAGATCAAATGAGTCTCTTTATTCAAGATGAAAAATGCGACCAATCTTCAACATGGAATGACCACGTTTCGTCGTATTCTAAAAAATTAGAAAAGCAAGATGAATTGTTGAGTTTCTTTTATGAACATTTCTCAACGCTAGAATTGAAAAATTACTGTATTCGTTTAGTAGAAGTTTTAAATAACTCCAGTCTAGATGACTCTACTATCATAAGCAAGGCGATCGTCAAATTCTGCGGTTCTATCTATCAATATAGATTCCCTAAAAAAAAGGAACACCCTTCTAATCAAATGACAATCTCGATGATAAAGATCGATCACTCATAGGAAAAAAGTGGTCTTTTTTTTTGACAAATATCGAGAATAGAAGAGTATTAATTGTAAATACTACATGTTAGGGAGGTATTTTTATGAGTGAAAAAGAATTATTGTATACTGAAGACGTATTATCTCATTTACAAAATATAAGTGAATACTTAGATAATTATAAAGAATGTGTAGATGATGCAAATTTCAAAAAAGTACTCGAGGACTTGGAAAGTTTGACGAAGTCTGTTTACAAAAAGTACTATAAACTTATAGAAGAATAGGAGGAGTTATCATGGATGATAAAATTATAATGAATGCCGCATTGACAATGACAAAAAATGCTTGCGATATAATGATGCATGGTGCAATCGAATCGAACAATGCAAAAGTTAAAAAAACTTTTCAAGATTCGCTCGGACAATTTATTACGATGCAAGGAGACATCTTCACTGAGATGGAGAACGCAGGCCTTTATACTACTGAAAATGTGCCGGAATCGAAGTTGACTAAAGCACGTAACAAATTTGAAAATACATTATAAAAGAAAAAGAACTAACTCGATGAGCCATTCATGACCACATCTTTAGTTCTTTTTAAATGCTATTCTTTTTTCTTGTTCGATTCTTTGTTGTTTCATAGAAGTATAAAACTCTATCACTTTTTTAAATAATTTTCTTATAATTTTCAATTCTTCTTCGGTTGGTATTTGTGGAGCTCTGGCAAGATGCTCCAATGATGGAGCAATAAATCCCAATTTTTGGGGCATTTTTAATTTTCCTCTTTTACCTAAAGTCTCGAAATAGAAAATTCTACAATCTCCGTCTTGCTCGCTCATAGAAAACGTAATTGCATACATTGGCTTTCGACAATAAGAAAATTGAATTCTAGTTCCATTAGAAGTAGATTCTATTTTGAAACCTTCCCATTCTAAATTTCTTCTACTAATGCTTTTTGTCAAATACTTAACTCCTTTTGTAAATTCATCGAACTCGTCGATCAACGGAGAATGATTTTTCTTTTCTTCTAAGTATGGTATTGATTGTTCTTTTTGAGCAATAAAGCTAGAAAAATCGTTATCCATAAGACTGCCTTCGCGTTCTTTCAATTCATCATCATAAATATTTACTGCTGCTTTCAAGAGAGCTTCTAGGCCGTTCGGCACAGCCGCTTCAATAATGTCACTATACGATCCAGCAATTGAAAATCTTAAAATTTGAGCAGTTCTTCTAGATCTACTAGTCGTTTCTTCGTAAGTGCCCAAGAGCACCAATTGTCTGCCGGAATCCTTACATTGTTCTACAGTTTCTCTACCGAGTTTCAACAATAAACGTGAATAATTTTGACTTCCTAAAATTATATCGTAATCTCCCAAACGATCCTTGATATGGTCTATTGCAAAATTACCATCTTCGACAAAATCTACCACCAAACCCATTTCTTTCGTTTTTTTCAACTTGTCTCCATTGCTATTAGTAGTCAAAACTAAAATTCTTAAATCTTCTTTTTTATTTGGAAGAGGCAAATATACTATTTTTTCATATAATTTATAAAATCCATCATCGTAAATTTCTACACTTTTCGAAAGAACATTTCCCATCAAAGCAGAAATACACACTTCATCGATCAATTTATCATAGATCAAACTGGAGATTACACGATTTCGTTCGCCATTGAAACCTGAAAGTGTTGTACAAAAATGACTTGTTACACCGCATAATTCTTCCCTTATATTAGCTACGACAGTGGTTTTTTGAGCTTTGATAGAAGCTATCTTTGTTTCGATAGGTAAATCCCTACTATCCCTCATTCTATCGTTCAACTCCTGCTTTCCTAAAATTATAATGTGATACTTATCCAAAAATGATGAATCTTCTTCGTATAATCTGTTTGCCATGATCATAGAGCTAAATTTATCTATATTTACGAATCCGTAATTTTTAAATTGATTATAGTCACTTTCATCATCTGAAATTACAAGAACATTTGCACTTCTCATCAAGTCGGTTGTCCCATGAACGATAAATTCTCCTTTTCTTTTTCCGAACATTTCCACATCTAATTTATCGAAATACTTTTTAATTGGAAAACTACATTCATTCCAAAGTTCTTCTATTGATGTTGAATCATCAAACTTCAAAGTATATATTCCTTTTTCGCTTAAACATATAGTTCTTTTATCATTATTTTTAGTGTACCATTTTATGTTTTCTCTAGAACAAACTTTATATGCGACCAGATCATCGATTATGAGTTTTATGTCTAAAAAGTCCAGCCAGCCGAATTTTAAAATACCTCCCACAACTATTTGGCTAAAAAGGTCCTTTCCTTCCAATTTTTTATTATTTGTCAAATTTATCATCTCCTAATGAATACTTATTATATATGAATAAAATAATATTGTCTAGCACTCACGCGCCAAAAAAATTTTTACAATCTTTCGTATATCGAGAGTCTTGTAAGGAAAGGGTCTCGTTCGATATAATTTGGGTAGACAAAATTTTAAATATTGTTCTTTCTCCATACGCGTGTTCTCTTTTTCGTCCAAAATGAAAAAATAAATGAGAAAAATCGAAACTCGTCGG
>CAOJEC010000042.1 GCA_948433885.1 uncultured bacterium
TTCTGCTGTCGTCGCGGGCGTGTCGAATCCACTCTTTGTTCCTTGCGATGTTATACCAAGCGTCGCCAATGTACTGTCACTTGATGGTATTTCCTCTTTGTCGAAATACAACGTACATGATTCGGCATTCCCTACACTCAAACTTATTGCCTTTGTGCTCGCTTCTTGTGTCAAAGAACCACCATTTCTGCAACTGCTCTTCTCTACGTTCAAGATGTACCCTTCTTTTGGAAAAGTTTTCTCATTACTTTGACTGTACTCACCGTTTTCACCTTCAATGTACATAGCAATCGCTTCCGATGTGATAGGCTTCTCATCATCTTTTGGACTTTTACTCAAATTTATTCCTATCACGAGAGTGACATTTATCATGATACTCATCATCAACAAAATTCTCGACATTTTTCTATTATTCATTTCGATTACCCGAGCCTTTCTTTATACAAGATTTTAACACGAAATTCATACACATTTTGTCGAACTGTGTATGATATATGCGCTATCTTTATGCTATCACAATTATATAACATTTAGTTTGTACAAGCAAGAAAAAAATATGACAAATTTGTCATACAATCAAACGATAATAAAAAAGTCACTTGGACTTTTTGAGTGGTATGAAATGATTGACGAATCCGAATTGCTCACGATTCTTTATATATAAATAGCCAAACGCACTGAAACAAACTGCTCCTATGAAATTGACGAATAAATCTTTCATGGTATCGATTAGACCTATATCCAAATAACCACCATCGATTTTAGTCTCGATCAATTCACCCGATTCATTTTCGCTGTAGATGATCGTATATTTTATATTATCGGTGATGACGGCGATGTTTTTGCCTTCTTCATTCATCAAAACCGAACTCACACTGTCGACTACTCTATCTTTCTGCATGTCGGTCCTAAAATACTTATCTGCTCCGAATTCGAAGAATTCCCAAAGTACACCGATCGTCATGGAAAAACAAAAAGCTATGACCGATAAAAATAGAGGTGACAAATTGACACTTTCGACATTGTTATTCAATAAATCGAATAAAGCAAACCCTACTCCCGCGGCCAAAAATCCATTCAACGTATGGAGCATGGTGTCAAAATAAGGAATCATTCCATAAAAATTGTTTATCTCTCCTAATATTTCGGCCGAGAAGATGAAGAGCATGATGATTATTTCTAAAGTATTTGGAAGTTCTATTTTGTATCTATGTTCTATGAAGAAAGGTAACATAAACAAAATCAAAGAAAGTAAACACAAAAAAGCATTGTTGATGTCTCCTCGAACGAATTCTAAGATCATACACAAAATGACCAAAGCTCTCAATGTAAAATATACTGCTATAGAACTTCGATTGCTCTCTTTTCCGATTCTCCGCAACTCTTTATGAAAATTTCTTCTTTTCGACATACAACATCACCACTTCGATTAAAGTTATTATAACAATTGTCGCCACATTAAACAAGTTCATCTCAGCTTTTCTTTCTATTCATAGAGAACTTTTTCGCATCATTAAATCTCTTATGACATCTATCTACTAACCTATATTCGGAAAAGTTGTCGAGCGTTTCTTTAAAATCTGTGTATCCCGCAATAATAAAATAGATGACGGCCTGAATCAAACATGTATGAATTAATCTCTCCAAAAATGGTATTTTGAAATAATTTTCAAAGTCGAAGTAAATAGGTTGCACCTTCAAAAATAAATGTGATAAAAAGAACACCGTTCCTCCTGTAAAAGCCATAGAGCTAAATCCGTGTTCGATAGCCTTACTTTTGAGTTCGCGCAACTTATTCAAGAAATCCCTATCGGTAAACGATCCATACGGTGATTCACTTTTTTGCAAAGAATAATTGTATTCGGAAGTGTTTCTAGCCCGTATCATGGCATTCATGCGATCGACTACTTGTTCGTAACAATCGCGAGTATACGAGTCGGGAACCCACCCTGCATCGATTGCACTTTTGTAATCCTCACAAACGCTTCTCATCATCGATATGGCTTCATCGAAAATATTTAAACCCTGTTCGAAAAGTTCCAATACTCGAAACTGATCGCGACATTCCATCACTTCACCACCGATGAGACCAATTTGTTCATTATATTTTGCATATTTTTGTAAAATGCAAGCCAATTTATTATCGAGTTCTCCCACTATTTTTCCCCCTCAATTGGCCGTTATTTCATTACTTTTTATCTTCCTTGTCAAGGTTATTTGGTTCTTCTCTTGACAACATCGTCATCTTCTAAATGACCGATCAACATACTAGAAAATTCATCGTGTAAAGTCCTATTTGCTGCCACTTTCGCTTCATCATAATTGGCATAACAATATTTACAAAAATGCGAACAAGTGTTGTATGCCCCGATGTCGACCATCTCGACACAACCACACTTTCTAGCTTTCCAATCTTTGAATAACTTCCCAGTCAACTTGTAAGCCAATTCGTGAGAAACACATGCACTTTTCGCAAAACCGAATTGAGAAAGATCGTTTTTTTCATGACAAGTTTGCACGACCAGTCCGTGTTTTTTTGCACTTGCACTGAAAGCTAAACCTATCTTTTCGTAATCCGCGTCCTCGAACTTCCTATGTTTTAGAGTCCCTGCATTTCGTTTGACATTTTGGTATTCATCTAAAAATGAAACGATGATAGTTTCTACTTTACCTTCTAGTTTTTCACAAAGTTTTTCGAAAGCCCTTATATGATAATCGACATCGTACTTTTCGTTCAATAGTATCGGGTCGTAACGTACCATCACGTTTTCTTTGCCGATCCTTTCGGAAATTTTTTTTATATATTCTATAGTTTTTTTCTTGTCGGGAACATTTGGCTCGATGTCCGAAGTATAGGAAGTCAAAGTAACTTGTACTACTATAGGCAGCTGTATTTCATCTAAATGCTCGACGAGAGGACAAGGATTTTTCGTACAAAATATGATCGCATCGACGTCTTCCATGAATATTCTACTCACGAGTTTCCTATTGAACGGATTGCGAACATCGAAATATCCTTCTTTGATGCGATTCATGAACCACGGCATATAAAAAGCCACTATGTCGGTTCTTCCACTTACATTCAAGATCACTTTCTACCACCTCACCTCGTCTTATCTTAACATACATATTAAAAAAGAAAAAGGTGGCAACATTTGCCACTTACTCTTCTATCTCTCCGTACATTCTCCCTTTCGAATCGAGTTGTATTTCGTACCCGTATTCGAAAATATAGGCCAAAGAAAACAATCCGAACACGTATATGAAATTCAATATATCGAAGTCGACTCCCAAATCCATTTGCAAGATTCCTTGGAACGACCATCCTCCCACGTCGGGAATGACGATGCATGCGATCATGAAATAAGCCATCCTTTTGATATGCCCTATATTTTCCAAAGTGAAAGGCGTCTTTTCTTTATTTATGTTGACGAACAATTTTTCCAAATGTCCCAATGAGAAAAACAATAAAACCAAATATAGAATCAAGAATGATACCATCACCAAGGTGAACACGATCGACTTCACCAAACCGAACTTTTCCAAAAAGGCAAACACGGTATCTACGACGACGATTTCTTCGACTTCGGTCGCATGGTAAACCTTTTCCCCATCGCTAAACTCATATCCATCATCCGTCCTCGTGATGACTCCTCTTCCATCGATCAAAGATAACACACCTTCGTCACTATACTCCGACTTCGCTCCGATGACTATCAAGAATATCGAACTGACTATACATGCCAAGGCTCCGAACAAACACAAGATCTTTCCGACTCTCGACAACATATAGATCACTTTTGAAAGTAACTTCATCCTTCCTTGTTTTTCTTTTTTGAATTTGACAACGTTCATCTTAACTTCATCGTCCAATTCGTCTATATCGAGCATTTCTTCGTGAACTAAATCGTTCAATTTACAACCGAATATTTTACACAATGCCAATATGTTTTCCATTTCGGGATACGCTTCGGCACATTCCCATTTCGAAACTGATTGTCTAGATACTCCTACTCGCTCGGCCAACTGCTCTTGAGAAATTTTCTTTTGTTTTCTCAACCACTTTAAATTTTCTCCAAATTTCATTGGACTTTCCTCCTCTTTCATTGCCCATTATACTCGATTAGACCGACTATTCTACCAACTTTCAGTTGCGTTCCTTCTATTATCACCTGTAAAAAGTTCAAAAAAAGAACAGTTCACCTGCTCTTTAGTATCCCTTGATATCTTCAAGCGATTCGTCGTTCTCTATATAATCTTGAACCAAAATGTGTCTATACTTTTCCTTCGTATCGCGAATGTAAATGTCTTTGATTCCAGCATTGATGATCATTCTCTTGCAAAGTGCACAAGGGTTCGAATTCTCGACGTATTTCCCATCGGCATAATTTTTACCACAAAGAAACAATGATGCTCCGATCATCTTGTTGCGTTCGGCACTGATTATGGCGTTTTGCTCAGCATGAACACTTCTACACATTTCGTAACGTTCACCACGAGGTATTTTCAATTCTTCTCTCTTACATACACCCATGTCGACACAGTTCTTGCGGCCACGCGGAGCACCGACGTATCCCGTCGAAACGACTTCATCGTTTTTGATGATGACCGCCCCAAAATTTCTTCTGATACAAGTTCCTCTTTCCAAAGTAACTTCGGCCAAATCCAAGTAATAATTTATTTTATCTGTTCTACCCATACTGCCCTCACACACGTTTTTTAAATTCTATTTCTTCGTCTTCAATTTGACCGCTGTACCGTAGGCAATTATTTCAGCGGCACCACTCATCACCGTACTAGATCCATAACGAACTCCGACTACCGCGTCGGCACCTAATGCTTCTGCCTCATCGACCATTCTCTTAGTAGCAATTTGACGAGCCTCTTTGATCATCTCGGTATAACCTTTTATCTCTCCACCGACGATCGTCTTCATGCCAGCCATGAAATCGCGGCCCAAATTTTTCGATTGTACAATTTGACCTTTGACCATGCCGAGAGTCTCGACGATCTCTTCACCTGGAATTTGATCAATACTTACTAGCTTCATCTTCTTCTCCTCCTAAAACTTCTTTAATTCTCAATATCAAATTTATGATGATACCCAAAAGTGGTAATCCAAAAATGATCATCAAGAAAACGTACGCTCCCATCGGCAACGCTTCTTCTTCGGTAAACTGAAAGAACGTTATCGAAAAAGTCATCGCCAAAAAGAACACTCCGAAAGCCAAACTCGAAAATATTGCTCCGAGTATTTTCTTAGATTTTTTCATTTCATTTTGCATCTTTTCATCCATCCTTTATTGAAAATTATTCCATTCATATCTCGATTATATCATAAACATATGAACAATGAAAGGTCATTTCATTCGTGCTTTCAAACGAGACTTCTCTCTCGCTTTCTCATAGAAGAATGCCACAACGAATGAGAATACACAAGAAGAAATGGTGACCAACGTGAAATTGATGAAATTGTTTTGAAACAAAAACTCCATATGAACGATATTTGAGAAGAAGTGAACTGCTACGATGAAAAACGGATGTATTATGTATACCCATGAAGATACATTTCGAAAGAAGACGTTACTTCTAGGCTCAGTGCCCATAAGTGCTTCGAAAATGTAACGACTAGCTGGTACCAGGAATAGATACATACTAGTATGACGAGGAACACCCAACCGATAAAGAAACATTCCCTCGACCATCATCGCTCCTGTGAACACTAATCCTAAAATGGCACTCTTTTTCACGTCGACATTTTTCTTTTTCTTGACAAAATATCCTATCGACAAGAACATTGGTGCATAAAATAGACCATTTCTCGTATAGAAAGATAGAGTGAAGACGAAGTCGAAGAATCCCTTGAACACCGAATTATTTACAAAAAAACCATAATAACTGTCTCCTAGCAACCCTACGAGATAAAGACCCATACATGCGATCAAGATCGTCTTCAATTGGAACTTCTTGAGAGCAAAATATAACAACCAAAGTCCCACGATGGACGCCGGGAAATACCAAAGATGATAATATAGACCATCTACGAATAGTTCTCTCAAAAACAGCCAAAGTGAAAAGTTTTCGAAGTAACCATTGTACACCATGATCGGCAAATAGATGATCGTGCTTATCGCGTACAAGATCACTATCTTCTTCGTCTGTTTCACAAGTTTTTTCTTATCTTCTAACGCTCCATCTATCAAGAAGTATCCCGTTATCATCAAGAAGAATGGTACACAAAGCCTAAACAAAACTCTAGTAAATGCATAATCTATTGTTTCACTCCATTGAGCTAAGGGAAACGTATGTATCGTTATGACGAATATAGAAACGATGAACCGCACTATGTCGATATTCAATTTCTTTTTCATCGAGAGATCACTCTCCTTTTCTTTCTTCTTCTTTTTTTCTTCTTACGTCTAATGAATATACAAGCTATGATGATGCCGAATACGACGCTCAACTCGAACACATGAGCTTTGACGAATTTGTACAAAGAAAAGTGCAAAGCACTCGTCAAGAATACTTCCTCTTCCATGAGAAGTTCATCTTTATAATAATATTTTATCTTTCCCAAACGAGAACCAACTTCGTTTTTATAACTCAAAGTAGCCACCCCGTCGAATTCGAAATATGCATCGGCTTCCAAACGTTCCTTCTCGACATACGCCCGAACTGTCGACGAAACCTTAATTTCATACGATTCTTCCTTAGATCCTACGACAGGTATTTGAACTAACGTTTTTCCTTCTTCGAAAATGACCTCATCAGAATAGTTTTTATCCAAGTATTCTTTGATGGTGATCGTATCTTTCAAATTGAAAGGAGTCACATAACTGTAAGGAGCACCCAAAGTTATCAAAATAAGTTCCTTACCACCTGTTTCGAAAAGAGCCGACATGCACATACCAGCATCACCTGTATAGCCGGTTTTACTACCCAAGATACCTGTCAAATCCAATCCCATATATCGATTGTACGTATCCAATGTACTTTTCACGACTAGCCCATTAGAGAGGGTATACTTTCTAGTTTTGTATATCTCATCGAAAAGTGGATTTTCTAAAGCATATTCTAAAATTTTCAAAATCTCTCGAGGTGTACTATGATGATTGGGAATATCGTACCCCGTCACATTCGCGAAATGTGTATTATTTAGTCCTAAACTCGAAGCCTTTTCGTTCATCGCCTCGACGAACTTTTTAGTAGAACCCACCGTATTGTGAGCTAAAGCCGTCGTCGCATCGGCACCCGAAGGTAATATCGAAGCATAAAGTAAATCTCTCAAAGTAACCCTATCCCCTTCTCGCAAGCCGGCAATCGATGCATCGTACGGTATTTCATTCAAAACATTTCGATCTATCGTCACCATTTTATCCAAGTCCTCGATGAGATCTATTGCCGTAATAGTCGTCATGATTTTGGTCAAACTTGCGATGTTCGACACATCGTCTATACCTCTCTCGTACAATATCTTCTCTTCACTAGGATCGTACAAAAGTACCTTATTTGAATATAAATTTGGCAATTCCATTGCCGTAACATCGACAAAAACTACCAAAACCGTCAACAACAATATGTCAATAACTCTCTTCATATCCACTACTCTTTCTTCTACTATAAACAATTTTAACACAATTTATTCGATTAGCAAACTTTTATAATGAAAAAAATCCACATCGAGTGGAACTCATTTTTCATTTTCTTTTCTTCTTTTTCTTCTTTTTCAATTCTAGAAAATCGTCATCATCTTCGGTTTCGATCTCTTCATCATGAGAAGAAACCTTTTCCTCACTAGAACTTTGTGAACTACTGACGTGTTCTTCAGTTTTCGGTTTTGCGACCTTTCTCAAAAGTTTTTTCAATTTGGAAATTCTAGCACCTAAGACGATCACTAGTAGAAGAAATGCCCCCGCTATGCCAGCAGTCAAAAAGATGTATAAAACGTATTCTTCTTTTTGTTCTTTTACGATATCGAAGATTTGAGAATCGTACTTTATGAATCCCTTAGTCTCTTCATCGTATTGATAATACCCTTTCTCGCCATTTTCCAAGTTCATCGCATAGATGATATAGAAATCGCTTAAATCGTCACTCTTCATGACATCACATTCGATACCATTTATTTTGAGTTTCTCTTTTGTAAAACCTTCAGGAACACTTTCTATTTCTACAGGAAGTAAGTTCAATGAAGGATTTCTGATCTCTTTAAAGACACTGTAAGTTTCTTTTTCTTCATCGTACAAGAACATTTCTATCTTCCCATCGGAATCTTTGAGTCCGACGGCAAGTAAACCTGCTCGGTCGTTTTTGAAAGCCGGAATATCGATGTCACCTATTTTGACAGTTGTCTTCGAAAATCCGATCAGTTCGGTCAACAACTCTTCTTTCTTCACGACTGTATAGTCTTTACCGTCTACCTTTGCAGTGATCGGATTCAAATCTCTGACATCGATATTCAATGTGTAAGTCTTAACACTTCCATTCTCGGCTGTGACGATTACTTCAATCTTATTAGCACCCTCGGATATATTGATTGTACCAGTACCTTTTATTCTCGCCTTCGCGTCGTTCGCGACCGCTTTGACATTTATCTTATCTACGGTGTCGGGAACTGAAACGGTGTATTCCAAAGTGTTCTTATCGAAGGCAGGACTTATCTCGTATCCTTCGACACTCAAACTTTTCAAATTGTTATCTTTACTATAACTAGCCTGTATTTGAGACTGTGTCTTAATCGTCAAAGTAGAATTCTTGATAGGAGGATTTTGATCGTGAAATTTATTATCCCAATCGACCATGCTAGCATCTTGCACCCGGATATTGGCCGTACCTGCTTTCAAGGCTTTAAATACGTACTTGTAAGTTTCTACCTTCTTAGAACCATTACCGACATCGGCTATGCTCAATGCTCTACCACTTTGGTAAGCTACATATTCGCTATCGTAAGTTACCCCAAAATTCCACGCTCCCAAAGGATCCGTCGAACTTACTGTGACGACTACTTCGAAAGTAGAACCAACTACAGCCAAGGAAGGTGCCGAGACACTTATGGAATTCGACGCGTCGACACCGGCAATAAATAAGAATGTACAAACAAAACTAATCAATATCGTTTTCAATTTTTTCATAACAAACCTCTATTCTATTCTTGAGAAATGAACTGTTCTTTGATGATGTGTTTTTCGAACAACAGCATGTCTACGACGTTTATCTCGTGATCTCTATTGACATTACCTGCGACGAAATATTCGTTTTCTAAAATGTTGAATTTCAATACGTGTTTACCAATCATGAGTAAGTCTACGACGTCGGTAACTCCATCGCCGTTCAAGTCTCCATAAACGACCGCTTTGAAACTCGTCGTATTGCCACTGTTAGTGACGGTGATGATATCTCCTGTACCGATTTTGCTTTCTTTATTTTTTACAGTTCCGTTTTTATCGGTTATAGTCACTTTCGCTAGAGGATAATTACCATTTACGGCTTGTTCTATGCCAGAAACTTTGTCGTTCGTATTGACGAAGTTATAAGCATAATTGTCGGAAACTTTTATACCTATTCCATTCAAAATTTCGTATGGCATCAAAGTATCGGGTGCCACTTTGTGAACATTCACTTCGTAAATTTCTATTTTTCCACCTGCACTTGTAACTTTTATTTGTATCTTAGTATCGACTGCATTTAAAACTACTTTATTAGAATATTCCGCTCTAGCACTCAAATTTGTAGTCTCTGCTGAAACTAACACTTCTTTGACCGTATTTTTCGTATAACAATCGTAACTCTTTATTCCCGAATCGAACGCAGGATTCAAAGTACATTCACTGACACTCAAGCTCTTGAGTGAAGCATCATTATTCGACTTGATATCCAAAGTAGTTTCGCCGGGCATATTTTGATATACTGGAATCAAAAATTCGTAAGCAGCATTATCCCATTCTTCCATTGTATCAAAACTTCTAAAGTAAGAGACGTACGAATTATATCCTTCTGTATAAGGCGCTGCGATATTTTGCATATATTGATAACTGTAAATCTGATTTATGGTATTGAATTTTTGATAATAAACTGTCGATTGACCGAGTCCAACATAGCTATTTCCTACTAGGCTAGCTCCCTCTAAAATGGATATGTAAGGATTGTTCCAATTTTTATTATACGCATGTCTCAATCCATTTAGGATAACATCGTCGGTCGTCGCTCCATTCGCATTGATATTGAAGAAGTTATAGTAACCGATGTATTGTTTGTTCCAACCACCACCCAATGAAAGAGCTGAACCTTTATTTCCTTGTTCGATTTTTACACGACTTACCAAACTGATAGGGTTGACTCCATTTTTGACTCCTGCATCGATAAAGGTATCCGCATAAGTATGTTGTCCAGGAGTACATCCTCTCGAATCGGCACCACAGTCGAATGGATTGGTTGGACTAGTCGCCATGAAAGTACCCGCTAAAGACTTTTCTACCATCCACTTATATTGAACCTCCGAATTGTATGCTTGATTTTCGAACATGAAGAAGTTCGATTCGTTCATAAAATTACGAGGATCCATATAGAATGCGATCGTCTGTTCACTTGCAGCAAACCATCCACCACCTGAGAATTCTTTCCAAACTCCGTTGGCATAAGATCCAGGAGCTGTCGATCTCAATGTCGTATTCGTAGATGAAGTCAAATTTCTATCTATGACCGCTGCTTCTGCTCGCACGGCTGAATAGAAGTCCAGTCCACCTGCTACCCTACCTGTAAATGATGGAGTGAATACCCAATTGGGATGTATCGCGTGCAGTATGGCCAACTTTTTTGCATAATCTTGCGGAAAGCCTTTGGCTATCAACTGCTGTACATAATTCGCATCTATAACGTATTCTTTGGAAATGACATTTTTTTTAGGAACATATCCTGTATATATGAATCCCGAATATATATATTTTATCAAATAGTAGTTCCCTTCTTCGGCGAGTATCTCCACTGCCTCAGGTGAATAAAGTGTCATGGAATAGTTTCTATCGTTTAGTAAGTTTGCACTTCCTAACGAATCTTTTTTTACAACTGAAGTCGTAGTAACTATTCCCCTTTTATAAGTTTCCGCTTCGACTATTTGTGTCATACAAAGGAATGATATTGTAATTAAAAGAACATTCAAAAATATTTTCTTCAATTCATGACCTCCTGTCTTCAATTAATTATAACATGTTTCGACAATATTTTGACATCGAGTTAATTTATGACCGTAAAATATATGTAAAAAAAATCGAGACGAGCGATAAATCGCTCGTCTCGATTACTTTATTCCATGGAAGAAATATTGCGCCGAAAAAATGAGGAGTCATTTTTTCGGATTTCTCTTCGTTTCGATGCACGAAGTTTTTCCATCCCTCCCCGCTTACGCGGCTTGGTATGGATCTGTTGTTGTTCCTGT
>CAOJEC010000043.1 GCA_948433885.1 uncultured bacterium
AATGTCGCTTATTCTGAATTTCTCAATCAGTCCTAATGTTGAACACAACTTATATTTAAAAAAGTCTACATATTGTACAATTTTGAACTAAAAATTACTTTTTTCTTTGCAACGTGATATAATTATCATGTAAGGAATGTGATTAATTATGAAAAAAATAGTAGTTTTTGGTGGAGGTACAGGTATTTCATGCTTACTTTCAGGATTAAAACTCTTTCCCATAGATGTAACTGCAATTGTAGCGGTAAGTGATGATGGAGGATCCACTGGACAATTGAAAAGAGAGTTCGATATTCCGGCGGTAGGAGACATAGGAAAAGTACTCATCTCGATGGCCAATATAGACGAAGATTTCAAAAATTTATTGAGCTATCGATTTACCAAAGAATCTTCTCTCGAGAATCATCCGGTGAGAAACGTCATGTTGACTGCCTTGATAGATCTCAAAGGGAACCTTACCGATGCGACCAAATACATGTGCAAATTGTTGAATGTCAAAGGAACCATACTACCTCTCATGGAAGAAAAAGCAGAATTAGTCGGAGTCGGTAAACATGGCAAAGAATATTTAGGAGAAGAATCGGTAAGTCAAAACATAAAAAACATAAGAAAACTTTACTACGACAGAGCAGTCAATATAAGCGACGAAATAATTCAAAAAATAGAAGAAGCAGACTTGATTCTTTTGAGTTCAGGATCTTTATACACAAGCATATTACCTCATCTCATCATCCCAGAAATCGGCAAGGCAATCTCCGGTTCTCATGCACCTATCATGTACGTATCTAACCTAGTTACACAGCCTGGTGAAACGGATGACTACACAGTAAGTGATCATTTGAAGACGTTAAATAAACATTTAGCACCTAGAAAAGTCGATGTCGTCTTGGCAAACAATGCAAAAATAGACAGCAAAATTGTAGAAAAGTACTCTCTTTTAGAACAAAAGAAACTCGTAACTTTAGATAAAGACAAAATTGAAGAATACAAAGCACGTCTCATCGAAGATAAAATCGTCGCAGTAGAAAATGGAACAATCAGGCACAACGCTATGAAAACAGCGTACCTCATTTTATCTTATTTGATGGAAGGTGAATGAGAATGGAAAGAGAGACCTTCACCGCACAAGTTAAAGATGAAATAGTCTCGACACCCCTAAACGAAATCGAAAATAGGAACCTCTTTCTAGGGTACTTATTTGCTAATGCAAGTAAAAAAGAAAACACGATAACCTTATCTTTGGAAAATATAAACATTGCTCAAAAATTATTCAAAACTTTGAAATACTGTTATCATGTGCAAGTGAAAATGACTATTCGGACTCAAAAGAAATTTAGAGTAAGCAGATTCTTTATCTTCGAGTTAGACGACTCGGATCGTCTCTTCGAAGAAGAGCTAAAAAATTTACACTTTGAAGATGACGAAAGCAAACATGCTTTTCTAAAAGGTATTTTCTTGGCCACCGGTAGCATTAGTAATCCTAAGAAAAGAGGATACCATCTAGAAATGACATTTGAAAAGGAAGAAAAAGGACAACAAATTTTGTCTTTATCGAAAAGTTTAGGATATTCGTTCAAATTGTTGAAACGTGAAAAAAATTACATGTTATATTTAAAATCCTCGGAAGAAATTAGTGATTTTCTAAAACTTTTAGGAGCGGTCAATTCGTTATTTTACTATGAGGATATTAGAATTTTACGAGATCATAAAAATATGGTCAACAGATTGAACAATTGTGAACAAGCAAACTTGGAAAAATCTCTTCGGACGAGTGATCACCAACTCGAAATGATAAAATACATCGAAGACAATGATTATATGACCTTATTGGACGAAAAGACGAGACAAGTTGCCGAATATCGTTTAAAATATCCAGAGGAAAGTTATCAAAATTTTGCAAATATACTGACTTCGGAAACTGGCAAAAAAGTGACTAAGTCTTATGTCAATCATCATTTCAGAAAAATAAATGATGTTTACGAAAAGATAATTGATTCATTAGATCGAGAACAATAAAAAAGTGGGAAAATAAATCGTCTCATTTTTTTATTCGACAATCGAAATAATGATCAATCAAACTTCCCCAAATTAACATTTAACAAAAATTTTAGAGAAAAAAAGTGCCATTTATGATATACTTAATAATAGTAAAGGAATGATCAAAAATGGGGAATAAAATAAATGTGAACATAAACAATCTTTTTAGTCTAAGCGAAGAGCCTGGAATTGCACTAGGTGAATTAGCACACGACTATAAAAAAGTTACTGGAAACGTCGTGGTAGGTGCTAAAATCGACAATGTGATAGTCGACTTTGATACCCGTCTAGACTCTGATACTCATATCGAATTTTTCGATTATACCGATCAAGCAGGTAGTAAAATGTATCAAGCCGGATTAAAATTTATCATGATAATTGCGGTTCGTGAACTATGGGATAAAAAAGTCTATTTTAAATATTCGATCGACAAAGGTATTTATGCAGAGTTCGACAAAAAATTGAGTGATCGAGATATCGAAGAACTGCGCATAAAGATGGACGAAATAATTAGCTACGATTATCCGATCAAAAAATGCGTCACTAGAAGAAGTGATGCCATAAAGTACTTCGTATCTACTGGTGAAATAGAAAAAGCAAAGAACATAGCAAGCATACCGAATAGCTTCGTAGAACTTTATGAAATAAATCATTCATACAACTATTTCTATACTGACATGCCGATAAGCACAGGAGAGCTAGGACTGTTCAAATTGGAAAGAATCGATAAAAATGCTATAGCTCTTCTATACCCACGAATCGATACACACCACAAAATTCCAAAATTCAATTACAACGAAAAAATATACAATATTCTTGGTAAATTTAATAAGTGGGCCGTCGAACAAAATGTAACTTATGCAGCAGGACTAAATGAGTTAGTTTCATCTTCAAAAATCCAGATGTTCATCAAGATGAATAACATCTTCATAAATGACGCTCTATGTATGATAGCGAAAGATATAGCTAAAAAGTCTAAAACGGTTAAACTTATTCTCATTGGTGGGCCTTCTAGTTCGGGAAAGACCACTAGTGCTCATAGAATGCGAACATATTTGAAAACTTATGGAGTCAAACCGATTGTCATCAGTGCCGACGATTATTTCAAAGATAGAAAAGATTCTCCAAAAGATAAAAATGGCAACTACGATTTCGAATGTCTAGAAGCTTTGGATTTAGAATTATTCAACAGTCAAATGAACGATTTATTAGCAGGAAAAGAAGTAGTTTTGCCTACATACAACTTTTTAACTGGAGAGAAAGAGTACAAACGTCCTCCGATTAAACTCGAAAGCGATAATGTCTTGTTGATCGAAGGGCTTCACTGCTTAAATGAGGAAATGACTAAAGAACTCCCAAGAGATGTTAAATACAAAGTCTTCGTATGTCCTTTCACTCCTCTCGGTATAGATCGTCATAATCACTTGTCGACGACAGACATGAGACTCATACGAAGAATTGTCAGAGACAATAGAGTTCGTGGGAATACAGTAGAGGACACTATGAAAAGTTGGCCTAAAGTCAAAGAAGGCGAAGAAAAATATATATTCCCATATACTGACGATGTAGATGCTGTACTGAACACTGCATATGCATACGAAGTAGGAGTGTTACGAGTCTTCGCCGAACCACTATTATACAGCGTAAAGATGAACTCGCCACATTACGAAGAAGCACGGAGACTGATCGGGCTTTTACGAAATTTCTTCCCGATATCGAGCGAATATGTCGAAGACGACAACACATTGCGAGAATTCATCGGAGGAAGCATATACGAAAAGTGATATTTTAAAGAAAAGAGGAAAAATATATGAAAAAGAGAATAGCAATAAACGGATTTGGTAGAATTGGAAGATTGGCTTACAAAGAATTATTGAACGACGAAGAACTGGAAGTTGTTGCAATAAACGATTTGACTTCTCCTGAAGATTTGGCCTATCTTCTAAAGTATGATAGTGTTCACGGTCGATTAGAAGAGGAAGTACACATCGAAGGCGACGAAATAGTTTGTAAGGATATACATACAAAAATATTTGCCATACGCGATGCACGCGAACTTCCTTGGAAAGATCTAAAAATAGATATCGTACTCGAATGCACAGGCGTTTATACTAAGTTAGAAGATGCTAAAAGTCATATAGAAGCAGGGGCAAAACACGTATTGATAAGTGCTCCCGGTAAAGGCGAAATGAAGACGATAGTTTATGGAGTAAATGAATCCACTCTCGACGGTACTGAAGAAGTAATAAGTGCGGCGAGTTGTACGACGAATTGTTTAGCGCCTGTATTGAACATTTTGAACGATGAATACGGTGTCGAATCGGGATTCATGACGACAGTTCATGCTTACACGAACGATCAAGTTAATTTGGATGTACAACATAAAAAAGGATACATGACTAGAAGAGGAAGAGCTTGTGCGCTCAACATTATACCTTCATCTACAGGAGCGGCAAGCGCAATTGGAAAAGTCATACCAGAACTAAACGGAAAATTGCTAGGAAGCGCTCTTCGAGTACCAGTTGGTGATGGAAGCATGATAGACTTGACTCTCAAACTTAGAAAAAAAGTCACTAAAGAAGAAATAAACGATTTATTCGAAAAAAATGTCGATGATATATTAAATGTCACAAAAGACCCGATAGTATCGAGCGATGTGATAGGTCAAAAATGCGGATCTTTAGTCGACTTACTTTTGACAGAGGTTTTAGATGTCGAAGATGGACAATTAGTAAAAGTCGTCGCATGGTACGACAACGAAGGCGGATATACAGCCCAAATGATCAGGACTATGAAACACTTATGTAGTTTACAAAAGTAAATATTAAAAAAATTATCATAGATACGATATTGATAAAAGTATTTCAAGAATTCCCTACAAAATTGATATAACTTCTATATCAATTTTTTTAATGCAAATTTGAGTGAATGAAATATCCAATATGTTCCCATAATCACTGTTGAAAGGGCTAAAAAACTACATCGAAATTTGACTTTATGAATAAAATGTGGTATAGTATGCACCGTTCGTTCTAACAGGGGAGGTTAGATTATGAAAGCAAAAATGGCTATAAAAGCCATTAGAAGTATGTTACTTTCAGTCATAGTATTACTACCATTTCAAGTAAGTTATGGTATACCTACTATAGAAAGAAGTAACAACGCTGAAACTGTACAGATGGACAACGAGGTTCCACCCTCGGCTCAGCCGAAAGTAGTTTTATTGGATATCAAGGAGGAATACTGTGATACTGAATGTTTCTTGAAGAAAAACGCTGACACAGTCGAATTTTTCGCTAAGACATTCGGAATCGATAGTTCTCATATATATGAAGATTTGATAAAAAAGAACGACAACACATCATACGATGAGTACAATATCGGTCTAATAAAAGATTCAAAGGGGTTAAAAAAATACAGTTCTTTCGAAGAAGGACTGATCGAATATTTGATAATATTTGCTAAGACGAATCCGACACTCGTATCGAATACGATAAAACCGTATACGGGAGATTCGAAATACGTCATCGATCTTATCAAATATTTTACTAACATATATACAAATGTAGACTATCTGACAGCAGTTTCGATAGGAGCAGCTGAAAGTGGCCATTACAAAGTTGCATATATGCTTGCTAAAAACAACATTTATGGAGGGATGACATACAATCAATCTCTCATCACATATAAGAATATCGAATATGGAGTCATGAGTTATATAAGACTTTTATCAAAAAGTTACTATGGTCAAGGACTCACGGATATATACAGTATAGGACGTGTATACTGTCCTGTATACGATGGAAATGGTCAAAAGATTGCCAATCCACATTGGATCAATCTCGTATCGAGTGCCAAAGTGAGATATGCCGATTCATATTCTGAAATTACAGTTTCACAATTAAATGGTTAAGTCTTGATTACTTTACCATTTTTTTTGTATAATAATCATATACAAAATAGAAAAGGATGATATGATGATAAAATTTTTGAAAGACATAGATACGAAAGAAAAAAAAGTATTGTTGAGAGTTGATTACAACGTTCCGATGAAAGACGGAAAAATCACCAACACAAAAAAGATAGATGACTCCTTGAAAACCATCGATTATTTAGTCAAACAAAAAGCTAAAATAATTATTTTAAGTCACTTCGGAAGAGTAAAGACTGAAGAAGATAAAAATGCGAATTCCTTGAAACCTATATTCGATTACTTGAAAAGTTTGGACAAGTACAACATTTTATTTTCTGCTACACCTATGGGAGAGATGTTGGACACTATGGCGAGAACATTGGAACCTGGTCAACTTGTGCTCGTCGAAAATACGAGATTTATGGATCTAGAAGGAAACTTAGAAAGCGACTGTGACACTCAACTTGCCATGTATTGGGCAGATTTGGCCGATGTATATATCGATGACGCCTTTGGATCCATGCATAGAAATCACGCGAGCATAACGGGAATACCTAAGTATATTCCAAGTGCAGTAGGACTACTAGTTCAAGAAGAGATCGAACATCTAAGACCACTCATAACTGAACCTGAAAGCCCCTTTGTTGTAATAATGGGTGGAGCAAAATTAGACGATAAAATAGAATTGATATACAGCCTTGCCGAAAAAGCAGATCACATTCTATTGGGCGGAGGAATAGCAAACACTTTCCTAAGAGCACTAGGTTACGATTTGGGGTCTAGCCTAGTCAGCACTAACGCATTACAAACTGCGAGAGCCATAATCCAAGAATTTAAAGATAAAATACTCCTTCCAAGAGACGTCATTACATCACCATCTTACAGTGATGATATATATGAACTTAAAAAAATAGAAGATATTGTGCCAGACGATGTAGTCGGAGACATAGGAGCCAAAGCGATAGAAAATTACAAAAAATTTATAGAAAAAGCAAAGACCATTTTCATAAATGGAACAGTAGGGATGTACGAACAAAAACCTTTTTCAAACGGTACCCAAGAGATTCTACGATTAGTATCTGAATCCGATGCAAAAAAAATAGTAGGCGGAGGAGACGCGGGAGCTGCTATCGAGAAGTTCAAGTATCAAAAGAAGATGGACTTCGTTTCTACTGGTGGAGGTTCTACTCTATATTACATAGCAAATCATAGTCTTCCAGGACTCGATGTAATAGGAACTAAAAATGAAGAAAATATTGATTAATCTAAAAGATTGGCTTAACTATTACGAAAACTTAGATTATGCAATACAAATAGAAGGAATGAACATCACAGTTTTTCCTAGCCTGCCTTATTTATACCTATATAAAAATCGAGGTGTTCGCATCGGCTCTCAAAAAATATCTTCTTTCGAAGAAGGACCACATACAGGTTCGATAAGTGCCAACCACTTAAAAGATTTCGATGTAGAAGCAGTCATACTAAACCATAAAGAATGTCAAATAGATAGCGTTTCTAATTTGATCGCCAAAATAAAAAATGCGCAATCCCACAATATAGAAGTCATAATCTGTGTAGGATCGAATGAAGAAAAAGAATTATCCAAAATAAAAGAAGTACTAAACGAAACGGGAACATCGAACATTGTCGTTGCTTATGAACCATTCGAAGAAATCGCTCTAGATGAAATCGTATATCGCTTAAATTCGATTAAAGAAAATTTCAAACATTACGATTTAGCTTATTTATATGGAGGGAATGTGACTTATGTAAATATAGGCAAATTCATAAAAGAACTGACCGTCGATGGTTATTTGATAAGTTCTCATGCTCTCGATATCGAAAATCTAAAACGAATTTTAACTATTGTTGAAACTACTGAAAATTCGTAAACAAAACTTTCAAAAAAGAAGTAAGACTATTAATTTGGTCTTTTTTTTGTTATAATTAGTAACGAAGAGACGAGAGTGTATTAAAATGAGACAAATAAAAGAGGGTGACAAACTTCAAGTACACTGCTATAAACACGATGGCTCATTGCATAGAACTTGTGACGAAGCCACAGTACTAGAAATAACAGATAATACTTTAGTTTGTGCCAATTACAAAACTGAAATAACTGAGGTCGGTGGTGTTAGATATCACACTAAAGAACCTGCTATTCTCATGTTTTATAAAAACGACTGGTTCAATATAATCGGTCAAATGAAAAAAAAGGGACTTTTTTATTACTGTAATATAGCAAGCCCGTATATTATAGATGATGGGCTCATAAAATATATAGATTACGATTTGGACCTGCGAGTATTCCCGGATGGATCATTCAAGGTTTTAGATCGTAACGAATATCGTTATCATAAAAAGAAAATGAATTATGGTGACGATTTAGAACGAGTAATAGAATACGAACTGACCAAACTTATCGACATGAAGAAAAAAGAAGAAGGAGTTTTTAGTAAAGAGATGATAGATCATTACTACGAACTTTACGAAAAAATGAGGGCTAAAAAACAGTAAAAATGCCCAATTATGTACAATTTAAAAAAAAATTAAAAATTTTTCAAAAAAAGTGTTGACTTTAATTTGGTGAAATGATATATTACTTGTGCACGAACGGAAAGAAGCCCAAAACAAAGGCGACTAAAGGAAATGCAAATGATCTTTGAAAACTGAGTAAAATGTCAATTAATTGAGTAGCTAAGATTAAACTATACAATTAACTTAAATATAAGTTATTTTTTGTTGAGAGTTTGATCCTGGCTCAGGATTAACGCTTGCGGCATGCCTAAGACATGCAAGTCGAACGAGAAGGCCCATTGACGTAGATTGAAATCGGAGTGCTTGCACAAAGATGGATTTCTGCTGATTTGGATTTTCCTTCTAGTGGCAAACGGGTGAGTAACACGTGGGTTACCTACCTTTAAGTTGGGGATATCACCTGGAAACGGGTAGTAATACCGAATGTGATCTACGGATTAAAGAAGCCTTTAAAGCTTCGCTTAAAGATGGGCCTGCGGTGCATTAGCTAGTTGGTGAGATAAAAGCCCACCAAGGCGACGATGCATAGCCGAACTGAGAGGTTGATCGGCCACACTGGGACTGAGACACGGCCCAGACTCCTACGGGAGACAGCAGTTAGGAATATTCGTCAATGGGGGAAACCCTGAACGAGCAATGCCGCGTGAACGATGAAGGCCCTATGGGTTGTAAAGTTCTGTTGTTTGGAACGAATAACTAGAAGAGGAAATGCTTTTAGTCTGACGGTACCATTCAAGAAAGCCACGGCTAACTACGTGCCAGCAGCCGCGGTAATACGTAGGTGGCGAGCGTTATCCGGATTTATTGGGCGTAAAGCGTGCGCAGGCGGTTTGTTAGGTCTAAAATTAAAGTCCGAAGCTTAACTTCGGTTCGTTTTAGAAACTGGCAGGCTTGAGTATGGTAGAGGCAAACGGAATTTCTAGTGTAGCGGTAAAATGCGTAGATATTAGAAGGAACACCAGTGGCGAAGGCGACTTGCTGGGCCAAAACTGACGCTGAGGCACGAAAGCGTGGGGAGCAAATAGGATTAGATACCCTAGTAGTCCACGCCGTAAACGATGAGTACTAAGTGTCGGGTTACCGGTGCTGAAGTTAACACATTAAGTACTCCGCCTGAGTAGTACGGTCGCAAGGCTGAAACTCAAAGGAATTGACGGGCACCCGCACAAGCGGTGGAGCATGCTGTTTAATTCGAAAATACGCGAAGAACCTTACCTAGACTTGACATCCCCGGCAAAGCTATAGAAATATAGTGGAGGTTATCCGGGTGACAGGTGGTGCATGGTTGTCGTCAGCTCGTGTCGTGAGATGTTCGGTTAAGTCCGATAACGAGCGCAACCCTTATCCTTTGTTGCTAACATTAAGTTGAGAACTCTAAGGATACTGCCGGTGACAAACCGGAGGAAGGTGGGGATGACGTCAAATCATCATGCCCCTTACGTCCAGGGCTACAGGCGTGCTACAATGGCTGGTATAAAAAGAAGCGAACTCGCGAGAGGGAGCAAATCTCAAAAGCCAGTCCCAGTCCGGATTGGAGTCTGCAACTCGACTCCATGAAGTTGGAATCGCTAGTAATCCCGAATCAGAATGTCGGGGTGAATACGTTCCCGGGTGTTGTACACACCGCCCGTCACGCCATGGGAGTCTGTAATACCTGAAGTCGGTAGCCTAACCAGCAATGGAGGGGGCCGCCCAGGGTAGGACAGGTGACTGGGGTGAAGTCGTAACAAGGTATCCCTACGAGAACGTGGGGATGGATCACCTCCTTTCTATGGAGTAATGAAATAGAAAAGAAAACCGTATGAAATCTTCGGGGTTTGCAAGGTAACACTTGAAAAGATTTCTTGATAGCTACATCATAGCCATCTTACTCAGTTTTGAGAGATCATTAAAATCTCTCAGATTTTGTTCTTTGAAAACTTGATAATGTAAATTAATTTTGAGTAATCTTACTTCTGTCCTAGGAAGTAAGATATTAAGATATCTCAAAAACTCATCAAATTAGGATATTAGTGGTTAAATTAATAAGGGCGCATGGTGGATGCCTTGGCAATAGAAGACGATGAAGGACGCGACTAACAGCGATATGCTTCGGGGAGCAGTACGTACGCTTCGATCCGGAGATTTCCGAATGGGGGAACCCACTTGCAGTTATGTGCAAGTATCCTAGAGTGAATACATAGCTCTAGTGAAGACAACCCGGTGAATTGAAACATCTTAGTAACCGGAGGAAAAGAAAGAAATTCGATTACCTTAGTAGTGGCGAGCGAAACGGTAACAGCCCAAACCAGTCTTAGGACTGGGGTTGTAGGACACTATATACGGAGTTACAAATTTACTTTATAGCTGAACATTCTGGAAAGAATGGCTGGAAAAGGTGATAGCCCTGTAAGCGAAATAAAGTAAACTCTTTAGTGTATCCTGAGTACGGCGGAACACGTGAAATTCCGTCGGAATCTGCGGGGACCATCCCGCAAGGCTAAATACTCTCTATTGACCGATAGCGAACAAGTACCGTGAGGGAAAGGTGAAAAGAACCCCGGGAGGGGAGTGAAATAGAATACTGAAACCATGTGCTTACAAAAAGTTCGAGCCCGTTAATGGGTGAGAGCGTGCCTTTTGCAGAATGAGCCGGCGAGTTATGGTATTGTGCAAGGTTAAGTGGAATACACGGAGCCGAAGCGAAAGCGAGTCTTAATAGGGCGATTTAGTACTATGCTGTAGACCCGAAACCGAGTGATCTAGCCATGAGCAGGTTGAAGTAAGGGTGAAACCTTATGGAGGACCGAACCAGTGTACGTTGTAAAGTGCTCGGATGACTTGTGGCTAGCGGTGAAATTCCAATCGAACTCGGATATAGCTGGTTCTCCCCGAAATAGGTTTAGGCCTAGCCTTGAGAT
>CAOJEC010000044.1 GCA_948433885.1 uncultured bacterium
TATCAATTATCAAAAGTGAATGTGCGACGGAGGGGAAAAAGTATATTTATGCTTATTGGAGAAAATAAATACGATGATCTAGACGATATGTTATCAATTATCAAAAGTGAATGTGCGACGGAGGGGAAAAAGTATATTTATGCTTACGATGATGAGCCCGATAGCACAATGCACGAGTTGGGGCCTGATAGTGAAAAGGTTAGAGAATTGATTAAAATTAGAAGTGAAAAAGTCGAAGCTCTTTGTAATGAACTCGAGGATACTGTCGTTTTTGTTCTCGCCGATCACGGGCATATAAAAGTGGATAATATATTTTTAAAAGATTTCCCTCAGATATTGGATATGTTGGAAAGAACGACTTCGATCGAACAAAGAGCAGTGTCGTTCAAAGTCAAAGACGGTATGCACGCGAAATTCGAAGAAAAGTTTAAAGAATTATTTGGAGAATACTTCAATTTATATACGAAAGAAGAAATTATGGATAGTAAACTCTTTGGCGATGGTGTGGAAAATGAATTGTTCAAAAGTGCGTTGGGCGATTATTTAGCGATATCAGAAACTTCTAATAAATGTTTATTAACCGAAGGCGACGATGCTTTATTTTCTCATCATGCCGGATATACCGATGACGAGATATACGTACCTTTAATTGTAATAGACAAAACAAAAAAATGATAGGGAAGTTAACTCAATATCATTTTTTTGATTATAAACTTTAAATGTGTATCCGAATTAAACGTTTGTAAGTGATTTTCTTTGTTTTGTTATAATAAACGATAAAATTGAGAGAGATTATTGTATGAAGTATATGAAGATAAGTATTGATAAAGTGCGTAAAAAATCTAAATATTTGGTATCTTCGTTAAAAATATCGAACATGAAGATTTCTATATCATCGAGTGATAAGGATATTTTTGTAATATAAAACTCACACGAGTGTGTGAGTAATTCTCTCAATGGAGCGAATCACATACAAGTTACGAACTTCGTTCTCTTTCTACAAACATTATAAACTATTCTTTATAAAAATTCAATTTTTGTTTGGAAATTTTTTTGACAAATCATTTATTTGTTCAGGGGTTATTTTACCTGAAAGAATATCTTTAAAAACACCCTCTACAACACCAGACATAGCCCCATTCATAACTTCTTGACTTTTCTCATTAATAGCAACTCTACTTTTCAATTCTGTCATTTCTTTCTCGTGTGCATATTCCTTATCTTTTGCTTCCATTTCTAGTCTATGTTTCTCTTTTAAATCTTCAATATTAATCTTGTGTTGTTGCATAAGTTTTTCTATTTCATGTTTATTATTAGTTTTAACAATTTCTAATTCTTGAGTAAGTTTTTTCTTTGCTTGAATATAGGATATTATACTTGCAATTACCGAAACAGCATATGGTAGTAATTCTTTTATAATATCTAAAAAATTCATATTTTATCTCCTATTTTTTTAAAAGATTGTATCGTAAATGACCTTTCATAATTATTATATAAAATTTGTCCTTAAATTTCAATGGGAGTATAGCAAATTTTTACCTTATATAGTATAATTTAGACATAAGAAATCTTATGATTAAATTAAAGAATGGAGGAAACTAATGGACAATGAATTGATTAAAAACGATAATGAAATTAATAATATATTTGATAATATCAAAGAACTAGTAATTAGTAGTAGAAATAAAGTGTATAGTGCTGTAAATACTGAAATGCTTAATCTATATTGGAATATAGGAAAAGCAATTATGGAAATACAACAGGGTGATGAAAGAGCAAGTTATGGTGATGCCGTTTTAGAGAAGCTATCACAAAGACTAACTAACGAATTTGGCAAAGGCTTTTCTAAAAGAAATTTAGAGAGAATGAGAAAGTTTTATGTCTATTTTCCAATTGCGACAACAGTGTCGTCGCAATTAAGTTGGTCGCATTATTTAGAAATACTAAAAATCGATGAAGAACATAAAAGAAACTTCTATATCAAGGAAACAATTAATTCTAAATGGAGTGTTAGGGAACTACAAAGACAAAGAGATTCATTATTATATGAAAGACTAACTCTATCCGCCGATAAAGATAAAGTATTAGAATTAGCAGAAAAAGGACAAATATTAAAAACAAGTAAAGATTTAGTAAAAGATCCATTTGTATTAGAATTTTTAGATATTAAAGAAAATACAAAATACCTAGAAAGTGATTTAGAAAATAATATATTAGAACATTTAAAAGAATTTTTACTTGAACTAGGTAAAGGATTTAGTTATGTTGGAAATCAAGTAAGATTAACTTTAGAAGAGGAACATTTCTATCCAGATTTAGTTTTTTATAACAGACTCTTAAAATGCTTTGTCATAATCGATTTAAAAATTGGAAAAGTAACACACCAAGATATAGGACAAATGCAAATGTATGTTAATTATTATGATAGAGAAATAAAGCAAGATGATGAAAATAGAACTGTAGGAATATTATTATCAACAAATAAAAATGAAACTATCGTAAAATATACCCTACCAGAGGATAATAAAACGATATTTTCATCAGAATATAAATTACATATGCCAACAGAACAGGAATTAATTAGTGCTGTTGAAGAAGAAAAGAAAAATTTTGAGTTAAATGAATAAATCTAATTATGGCGAATTTGCCATAATTAAAAGATAAATGGAGGAAAAAAATGAAGTATTTATTAGCAACTACAAATAAAGCAAAAATTAGATATTATGGTACAAAATTAAAAAAACGTGGTATTGAAATAATAACATTAGAAGATTTAAATATTGAATGTGAAGTAGATGAAACAGGAAAAAATCCAATAGAAAATGCAATTATTAAAGCAAGTGTATATCATGAATTAAGCGGATTGCCAACAATAGCTTTAGATGAAGGACTTTTTTTAGAAGGAGTTCCTGATAGTATTCAGCCTGGTACGCATGTCAGGAGAGTTAATGGTAAAAGACTAAATGATTCAGAAATGATTGACCATTATATTGATTTAGTAAATAAATATGGTAATGATGGTATATTAAATGGATATTTTTTAAAGGGTGTGGCAATTGTTAATCAGGATAGCACATATACATTTGATTATAGGGATAATCGACAGTTTACCAATAAACAGAGTGAAGTTATTGATGATGGATATCCACTTGCTTCAATTCAAATTATTTCATCACTAAATAAATTTAAATCTGAATTAACTGAAGATGAAGAAAGAACAACAATAGATGTTGAACAAACAAAAATTTTTGAATTTATACTAAACACTATTTCAAAAATAGAACAAGATCAAACTAAAAAATTAGTAAAATAGGTGTGTTAAATGAATTTAAAAGATTTGAACAAAGAATATGACAAGCTTTAAAAAAAGTATGGTGCTAAAGAGTTAGATTCAATTTATAATGGGGGTTGTGATAATAATCCTGATATATGCTTTGTATTTATGAATCCAACAGGAAGAAATATTGCTTCTTCAAAAGATTGGAAAGGACTAAAGTCACCATGGATTGGAACAAAAAATATTTGGGATTTATTTATAGAATTAGATTTATTAGATAAAGAAATATATTCTAATATTAAATCAAAAAAAGGTAGCGAATGGACAGAAGAATTTGCTGCTAGAGTTTATGATGATGTAAAAAGGCATAAATATTTTATAACAAATCTTGGGAAGTGTACTCAAATTGATGCCAGAGAATTACCAGATTCAGTTTATAAAGAATATTTAAATCTTCTAAAACAAGAATTTAATATTATTAATCCTAAAGTTATTATTTTATTTGGGAATCAAGTGAGTTCTATTGTATTAAATCAAAAAATATCTGTTTCGCAAGTTAGAAAAAAATGTTTTGAAAAAGAGATTAACGGTGCTAAGTATAAATTTTATTCAGTTTATTATCCTGTTGGCAATGGGCGTTTTAATATAGATAAATCTATTGAAGATATTAAATGGATTATTGATAATGAGTTAAATGAAAATAAAATTTCTGTGTAATAAAAAAGACAATGCTACAAATGTGAACATTGTCTTTTTTCTAAAATTGTTTTCTAATTTTGAGGGTATGGGATTTCCCATAATAGAAAACGTGCGGGAGTAGGTTTTCAGTGCTGGCTAGGACATAAATCTTAATTTGTCCTCACACATTTTCGGCATAAATTAGTTCTTTTAAGATAACTTCTTCCGCTATATTTTTATAATTATTCATTCGTTTTACCCATTCGAGTTGGTTATCCATTTTGCTTTTTTCGGATAGTAACTCATCAGAATTTTTATATTGCTCCATTAAAGAATTTAATCTATTTTCTGCTTCAATACTAACTGAAACAAGATGATTTGTTAATTCATTTTTCATTAAAAGTGTTGTATAAAATGGCTTATTATTTTCTTTCAGATAGTGTAATCTTAAATAGCCATACTTGTTAATTTTCTCATTATTTTGTTTTTCTATTGTTAAATTTGGTAATAAATAATCACCAACTTTTGTATAATTTAATTCCATTTTTTTATCTCTCCATTTCTTTATTTTTAATATTTTTTTCGTAAAAATCTACCGATTTCGTTTTGCTATTGTATTTAAAATAACCTTGTTCATTGTTTTATCTATAACTTTAATAGTAAATCTATCTATTAAATATAAATCAAATTCAAGAACAGATAATTGCTTTTTTAGATAATCAAGAACTTTAAATTGCTCTATGGTATCTACTTGATTCTTTAAAATATTTTCTTTTGTTAATTGTTTCATTGCTAACTCCTTTCACTTTTAGGTTGCTTTGACTACTTCTTTTTTGGGTACTAATAATAGAAAATCTTTAGAAACATTTTCCTCAAAATAAGGACTGCCAATTATACCATCTACATAAAAATGACTATGGACTTTAGCAAAAAAATCATCTACAAACTCACTCGGATATTCATTACTTGTCATTTTTAGAATGGATAAAACGTCATAATCTTTTTTCTTGACTTCTACTTCTTTTTCAGTTATTCCATTTAGATATTTAATGCCAACAGTATCATTTTTTAGAACAATATATAAGTATTTGATAAACTCTGTACTACTTTTCGTAATAAATTCATCCGTAAATTTTATATATTTAATATCAATGTTATAGTTATCATCTCTGGTAATTTCTATCCCAGATATAAGTCTATGAATCATGTCTCGTTTGGCTTCTCTTGATAATAAATTATAGAAAAAAGTAAAGTCCATCATCTTAGTATTTTGGAATACCAATTTATCATTTTCTTTTTTACAATCTAATTTTTTTAATAATTCTGTTGTATATTCTTTTGATTCGTTATCTGGGTCAAGAGTAATTTTCTTTTTGTTTAATTTTTCTATTTCCTTTTTAATAACGTCATTTTTATGGTTAATCGTTTCCACATCTAGGGTCGAACTTAAATATAAATCGACTAATCTTTTTTCTTGTAATTTTAATTTTTCAATGGCTTTTTCTATTTCTTTTACATCATTACTTTTTGTAGAATTACAAGTAATAATTTCATTATTTGTTCCCATCATAAAGATAGTTAATTCTTCTAAAACTCGTCTTAATTTAACTTCTATTTTCTCGGTATTATAATGAAGTCCATATCCACTACAATTATGATTTTTACATCTTAAATGATAATAAACTTTTTGTTTTCCATTTGGATATTTAAAAGATTCTGATGAAGCCATAATCTCGCCACATATCGGACATTTTACTAATCCTGAAAATAAATGAATAAACTCTCCATAGTTTGAGTGTTTGTTTTTTACTAATACATTTCTAGTCGCATTCCAAGTTGTTTCATCAATAATCGGCTCACAATAGTCTTTCACTCTTAAAATATCTTGTTGTTTTCTTTTATATTTTCCATATTCAAATATACCGATATAAATAGAATTAGTAAGTATTTTATAAACTCTATCTGCTCTCCATTTACCATTTTTTAGATAAGCATTATTATCTTTCATAATCGTAGCAATACCCCTAGTAGAGTTTCCCTCTTGGCACAATTTAAATATTTCTTTAACAACTTGGGCTTCAATAGGCTCTATTTCTAAATGACCTGTATCTTTATTTCTAATATAGCCATAAGGGGCTTTACTAGGGTGTATTTTCTCTAAAGCCATTTCTTCCATTGCTCTTTTTGTTCTTGCTCCAATTTCTTTTCTTTCTCTCTGACCGAATACTAAATTCATACCAAAAATCATTTCACCATTAGCAGTAGATACATCATAAGGCTCGAGTATTAACTCAATTTTAACATCATGTTCTTCACAATAATTTAAAAGCCAAAAGCCATCATAGTTGTTTCTGGTAAGTCTATCTACCTTAATAGCAATTAACTTATCAATCTTTTTTGATTTAATATCTGCAAGTAATCTTTGCATTTCTGGTCTCATTAAGTCTTTTCCAGAATGACCTGCGTCATTATAAACATCTACAATACTATAATCGTTTTTTTCACAATATTCCTTAATCATACGAAGCTGTGAATCAATAGAATAACCATTATCTCTTTGGTCATCTGTACTTACTCTTACATATACTGCACATCTCATAAAATAATCATCTCCTCACTTGTTTCCTCACTGAAAGGTAAAATAGCAAACACTATATTGAGAATTTTTTAAATTTATCCTCCCAATTGTTTCCTCACTAAATTGATTAAAAACAGACACCTTTCATCTGTTTCCTCACTAAAGTGGAAAAAGTGAAGTCTAAATTTTAATTTTCTTTAAAATTTGGATAATTTCTGATAATGAATATTTTTGATTATGCTCTTTGATGTAAAATGGCTTATTAGATATTTCATTAACTTTATATTCTAAAATTGTAAGAGTAGTAGGATATGTAATTAAGTATTCAGTAGGCTCTATAACTTGTAAATTAGTATGTAATAAGTGTTTTATTGTTCCTTTCTTAACTTTGTAAGTATAGTCTTTGATTATTTCCAAGATTTCAGTATTTGGTTTTAATGTTTCCATAGTTTTAAATTCCAACATCAAAAAAGTCCTCCTTCCTAGAAAGAGAACTTTAAGTTTTATATAAAATAAAAACTCACGATACCATATTGGTTCGTAAGTTGTTTTCAAATGGAGCGGGTGAAGGGAATCGAACCCTCGTTATCAGCTTGGAAGGCTGGAGCTCTACCATTAAACTACACCCGCATAAATCAAGTAGACAATATAGATTATAGCCTACTTTTTTATCTTTTGCAATAATTTTTTTCTATAATTTGAAAATTTAGGATTTTTCGAAACATTCTTTTTATTTTCTAATTTATTTAATGTTACATATTCGCTAAATGTTACATTTAACTAAATTAAGAACATTGCCAACTAAATTAAAAAGGAGTATAATTAGATTAGAAAAATCAATAGTTTGATGATCTTAAGGAGGAACTGCTATGAATAAAACAGCGTGGATATTTTCTTACAAATTAAAAAAAGGGGTAAGTAAAGAGCAATTTATTGAACTGACTCAAAAGTTACATGATGAAGTCATTTCCAAAGCAAAAGGATTTATCTCTTGGGAACAGTTTTTACAAGGTGATACATGGACCGATTTCGTATTATGGGAATCTGAAGAAGACGCCGACGAAGCAACTACAATAGGTAAAAATAAAGAAGTTACCAACGACTTCTATGCTTGTATTCAAATGAACACTTGTAGAGCATTGATTTCTAAATCTATTAAAAAATACTGAAAAATTGTAGAATGTTTTTAAGGAGGAAAAGTTATGGCACGAATATTAAAAAATAAAAATTTAGTAAATACGAGATTAGCAACTAATTACGGTGGTTGGATGTATTGCGATAAATGTAATGAAAATATAGGGTATTTATGTTATTCTACATATGATAAAGTCGAATTGCAATACAAGTGTAACTGTGGAAGCGATGGAAAAGCTTTCTTGGATTTTGAAGACAGTGAGGATGGACAAGAATGTAATGATGAATTGATACTTTTAAAAAATAGGATGTGTTGTCCAAAAGACAATGAGCCCTTGATAACGATTTTAGATAAAAAAGTGATCGATTATGAATTAAATATAACTTGTAAGTCGTGTCATAAAACTTATAGAAAAGAGGTGAAAAGATGAATTTCTTATTGACTTTGACGATCGGAATTGTGGCAGGAGCAGTCGATGTTTTACCGATGATCAAAATGAAAATCGATAAACATTCTTGTATTTCGGCATTTATATATTATTTGACGATTCCATTTGTTATTTTTGGTCTCGATTGGTTTGGCAATCTATGGTGGTTAAGGGGTGCAGTAGTTACACTACTTTTAGCAATGCCAGTTATCATATTAGTATATAAAGAAGATAAAAAAAGCCCTATTGCAATGTCTATCATGTCGATCGTCTTGGGAAGTATTATTGGTATTGTTGGACATCTTTTGAATTTGATGTAATTTGTCATGTACCAATGTTCTAAGTTTTATTAATCCGAAAGCGAAAAAAGAAAGGAATTTTAGTTTGTTGAAATAATTGTAAATGTGTATGAGTGAAAGAGAAAAAATGTTAGCAGGGGAATTATACGATTGTGGTGATGAAGAACTTTTGAAGCAGTGGCATAAAGCTAAAAATTTGATCGTAAAATATAATAGTATGAATTCCGAAGATGCCGGTTCGAAAATGCAAATATTAGATGAACTATTGGGTGGTAGAGGAGAGAATCTTTGGATTACTTCACCATTTTACGTAGATTATGGAAACAATATTTATTTTGGAAATAATTGTGAAGTTAATATGAATTGTACATTTTTAGATGATAATAAAATCATCATAGGGGATAACGCTTTAATAGCGCCTAATGTACAAATATATACAGCTTTTCATCCGACGAATGCAAAGGATCGATTTGGAGAACCTAGGGAAGATGGAAGTTTCGAATTTTGTAAAACTCAAACGGCTCCTGTGACAATTGGAGATAATGTTTGGATAGGCGGAGGAGCAATAATTATGCCAGGTGTGAAAATTGGTAATAATGTTGTGATAGGTGCTGGTAGTGTAGTTACTAAGGATATACCTGACAATAAGATTGCGTTTGGGGTTCCATGTAAAGTAATTAGAAACAACGAATAACAAAGTTTGTAGTTCTAGAGTATAAATTTGTTGTAAAAAAATTCTAAATAGTTTAGATTTTTTTTTACAACTTTTTAGGCTTTAATACTCAACATTTCTTCTTTATTATCTATTATATAAAAAGGGGATTAAAAAATATGAATAAGTGTATTCCAAATATCAAAGTTTTACAGTGCTTAGGTTTGACAGGCCCGACAGGTCCTCAAGGTGAAACTGGAGCTACTGGGCCAGCAGGGAGTAATGCGTCTTCTGCATCGTGTTTTTGTGTCGATCAAATGCGCAACGTAATTGCACAAATAATTGCCTTGTATCCGAATGATAATATCGTCGTTGCAATGGAAAGTGGGAACAACGTAAGTGGTAGACCTGGAGCCCTTTTGCCTGGCCTGAATGATAATCCTAATTCAGGATTGTTTCAACTTACAAATGCACGAGGTGTACCCGAAGAAGCGATTTCTATATGTAGAATAGCATCTATTCGAATTACGAGTAGTACGTATAATGATGCCATCACATATTTACCTGCGCCAGTGCCAGCTCCAACAGGTTGCGATGCTACGTGTGAAGCAGCCGCTCGATCATATTTGCCAGTTGGAACTACAGGTGTGGATATAAATGCAGGAGGACAAACTGTAGCGCAAGGTTCTATTTTAAAAAGTGAATTTGGCATGGTTGTCGTCGTCGGAAATAATAATAGTGATCCGACATTCGTCTCTTTATGTAAAGCAGAAGTAATAAACAAGTAAAATGATATACATATCTTTACGTATATAGAAAATTAACTTCTCAAAGCTTAATTTTTAAAGTCGTTTTGAAGTAAAAGCTCACTCTATTATATAGGGCGAGCTTTTACTATTTTTTGAAAAAATGGTCCTTTATCGCAGAAAGGGCTATATAACATCCGATTGAACCTAAAACAGTTTTTGCACCTAATTTGGTCAAATCTGCACGTTTATTTAAGCAATTTTCACAATATTTACTTTTGGAGTTTTTAGGTAATACCTTATTACATTTTTTATTCTTGCATCTTTTTTGTACGATCATTTTCATTATCCTTTCAATTTTCTTCATCATGAGATATCAGTTTTACTTTATCGCTGATATCGATTAAAGCTTTCGACCAATAATTTGAATTAGAATCGTTCGAATCCAATCTACCTATAAGTTTTTCGTCACTCAAATAAGTATTATCAATATAAGCTTTATAATATTTTAAACTTTCTTGTGAACTCTTTATTTCACCCAATTCTCGGTAAGCCACTGCCTCTACTAGGGAAGCAATGTTTATTGCACATAAATTTTCGCGAATTTCATCCAATTTTTGATCGATAGTTTTTAAATCGGCACCATTCAAAACTTTTTTGATGTACGTTTCCGGTTGAGATTCGATGAAATGTAAATTTTTTCTTTGACTGAGCATCAACATGTTTCTGCTATCTTCCGCGGTATGCGCTATATCCAAAAGGGCCGAACGTCTCAAATTGGAGTCTTCGATATTCATAGCTTGCAATAATTTTTGTTGACAACTGTATGCGGTCGACAATCTATCCAATTCTTGTCCTTCTAAAACTTCTTTGACAGTGAGTTGTACTTTTTGGATTTGTACTGCTATATGAGCCATTTGTAATCCATTGGTATAATTCGATATTGTCTCATTTAGGTGTTCGAAATTTCTATACTTTTCATAGGGATACTCGAGACTATTTTATTAGTTTTAGGATCGACAAGGTTGGCGAGCAGTGTGCCGTCTTTTTTAGTCATCAATTTGAGTGTACCTGTTGCCAATTTTGCCTTTTGACTACCTGTTAGAACAGCTTCATATGCTTGTTTCGGTATGGTCGATTTGACTATGTCGACAAATTTAGGAGCTGAATATAGAATATTTTCTATTTCGACGAGCTTTTCAGAAGCGGTTTGAATAAGTTTTTTAGATAAGTCATCTCCATTTTCTCTTTTCACTACCGTTGTTTTATCTTTTAACGAAACGGAATTTTTCTCTTTCATATGATCACCTTCCTCAATAGGCTTTGTATTTTTCGCGAAGTTATAGACAAGTTGTTTTCTAATCATTATTATAAATATAGCTGTGGATGATTGCAAGTATTAAAGCGTTCTATATACGAGAGGCAGTAAAGCACAAAATTTTGCTAGACAAAATGCGATCGAGATTATATAATCCCATCTTTGACACTTTTTAGAAAGCAAAAACTCTCTAAGGCCCTATTA
>CAOJEC010000045.1 GCA_948433885.1 uncultured bacterium
CCCATAATAAAAGAATCTTTGCCGATTCCTATTTTCAAAAGTGTCAAAGTCGGGACTTTTTATGAGGAAAACATTTAGAAAAAAAATATGGACTATCTAAGGGAATTGGTTTATAATAAACTCGATTTTAATGAATCAAGGCAAAAAAAATAAGAGAAAGTTTTATCAAAGCATCTAAAAACGTTTTGACAAAAACGGGTTGTTCAGGCATAATTTTACTTTTAAAATGTCCGAATAAAATCATTTTATTATACTTAAACCTTGATCACATAGGGAGGTGTAATTTTTTGAATATCGTAAGGCGACGAGAAATCAAATATCTTCTAAATACGGAAGATTACAAAAAAGCCAAAAATCATATAAGCAAAGTTCTTACAAGTGATATCCATAATAAAGATGGAGGATATACAATACGATCGTTATATTTTGATACTTTAGACGATAGAGATTTTCAAGAAAAAGAAGCCGGCGTAGAAATAAGACGAAAGGTGCGCCTTCGCGTGTACGATCCCGAAGCAACATTTGCCATGTTAGAAATGAAACAAAAAGAAGGCGATTATCAGCTGAAAAGGTCGCTCGTCATATCGAGAGAAGATGCCATTCTTTTAACTAAAGGAAACTATTCTTGCTTACTAGATTACGAAGATCCATTTGCTATGGAAATGTATTTATTCATGACGATGAATCTTTATAGACCTAAGGTGATTGTCGAATATAGAAGAGATGCATTCGTCGTGAAAGAGAATAGTATACGTTTGACTTTCGACCACGACATCGTGGCAACCGAAGCTTCGATGGACATCTTCGATCCAAATTTGCAAATGAATCCGATCATAGATAAAAACAATTATGTTCTAGAAGTAAAATACAACGGGTTTCTACTCAGTTATGTGAAAGATCTCATCGAGAGTGTCTCCTGTATAAGCACATCAGTAAGTAAATATTACATGTCGCGAAATGTGACACACAAAATAATCGTATAAAAAAGAAAGAAGTGAATTAATTATGAAAGATAAGTTAATAGATTTATTAGAAATTTCGTCAAGTTCTTTGACACTCGAACAAATTGCGATGCACTTGATAGTAGCAGTCGTCTTAGGATTGGTCATTTTCCTTTCCTACTATTTCTCACACGAAGGTACAATTTACAGCAAAAAGTTCAATGTATCGCTCATTATGTTGACAATTTTGACTACCATGGTCATGACCGTAATCGGCAATAACATAGCCCTTTCTTTAGGTATGGTCGGTGCATTGTCTATCGTTCGTTTCCGTACTGCTATAAAGGATTCTAGAGATACGGCTTACATTTTTTGGACGATCATAGTAGGTATTTGTTGTGGGGTAGGAGACTATGTCGTCGCAGGTATAGGAACGGCTATAGTTTTCTTAGTGATGTTGCTCATGGGGCGCATTAAAAACGATAATAGGATACTCATCGTCATCAAAACAAGTTTGAGTAATGAAAGAAAAATAGAAGGAATCGTATTCGATTATTTCGAACATAAGGCCAATCTTCGTGTCAAAAATACTACTGACAAAACTCTCGAATTGATTTACGAATTGCCAAAGAAATACTATACAAAGTCATTTAACAAGGAAAAGAGTATTACAGAGACAATTTATGAACTTAAAAACGTCGAATATGTGAATATAGTATCTCAAAACGACGAAATAAGTGGTTAATTATGAAAAATAAAGTCATAGTGTTATGTGCCTGTATAGGAGTTCTAGTGTTCTCTTTTTGGGCGAGTAATGTCGAGAGTGACCTAGGAAAAGAACGTTATCATGAGCATTTAGTAAAAGAGACGAAATACTCAGGCTACGACTACAGCAAGATAGATGAGACGACTTTCCAAAGTAAAACGATAGATCCCTCGTCCTTTTCATCACATCTACCCATAATTTCGTTCGACACGAAAGGCAAGGAAATCTTAGGTGGAGATGATAAAAGTGTAGATGAATACATCCAATCGACGATGAAAGTTTATGACAACGAAGGATATAATTCGCTCGATGGTGAGTCGACTTACAAGACTGAGTCGTTGATTAGATACCGAGGAAATTCATCGCGATCTTTCGATAAAAAAGGTCTTCGCATAAAACTCATAAACGATAAAGGTGAAGATAGGGAATATCCACTTTTAGGTCTTTCAGAAGATACTGATTTCATTTTACATGGGCCTTGGCTTGATAAAACGCTCATGCGAAATTATCTAGGCTACAACTTGACAGGTGAATTCATGGAATATTCGCCAAATGTCAGGTTTTGTGAAGTTTTCGTAAATGGCGAATATCGAGGAGTATATCTTCTAGTCGAGAAAATAAAAGTTGATAAAGATAAAATCGACATTTCAAAGCTCAACAAAAATTCGAATATAACGAGTTATTTGTTAGTCATCACGAAGAGATACGTCGAAGACGACGACTTATTCTATTTGGACAATTTTTCTAGGTATACGAACCGAATCGTTCCTTTTTCAGAGTACAACATCGTATATCCCGGAAAGGCAAAAATGACACCGAGTTTGAACACATATATAAACGAAGACTTGAGTTACTTCGAAAGAATTTTGTACTCTTTCGATTATGCTGATGAAAATTTCGGCTATGCAAATTACATCGACATAGACTCGTTTGTAAATTATGTAGTATTCAACGAGTTCTTTCTGAACTTCGATGCCGGGAATAACTCCACGTACATTTATAAAGATAAGACCGGAAAACTTAAATTGGCTTTTTGGGATATGAACAATATATTCGACAACTACTTTGTAGATATGTTGGATCATCAAGTGTTTTTGATGAAAGACAAAAATTGGTTTCAGATGCTTTTAAAAGACGAATATTTCACTGAACGAGTCATCGCCCGTTATAAAGAGTTGAGGAGTACCGTGTTGAACGACGAATATTTGTACGAATATATAGATGGTGTAGTAAATTATCTAGGTCCTGCTATTGAGAGAAACTTCATAAAATACGGAGATTCTTTCAGTGATGAAAAGAACCGTTATAAAAATGTCGAAGATAATGCTCATTCATATAAAGAGGCAATAGACGATATGAAGACGGCTATCCACGAAAGAGGGGAATGGCTCGATAAGAATATAGACTCGTTGAGACAGTTCAGTCACGAATCGAAAGTAAAAGACTACAATCCATAAGAATGGAGTTGATATTATGAAAAAATTTATAATCCTAATTTTTACACTCATTGGAATTTACTTCTTGTTTGATTTAGCATATTATCGCTGGAGTTTCTTCATTCCCAAAAGTGGAGATATCGAAGTAATAAGCTATACCGATAATAAAAAACTGATGATCGCGAATGATGATTCGTATGAAGAAGTCATCGTCAAAGGAGTAAATATAGGAGGCTCTATTCCTGGGCACTATGTCACGGATTATGCTATACCATACGAAACTTACTATTCGTGGCTCGAATCTATTCACGAACTCGGTAGCAATACCGTAAGGTTGAATACGATATTCAATGACGATTTTTACGATGCCTTCTACGATTATAACGAAGCACACGATGAAAAATTGTACTTAATTCAAGGTATCAATCTCGATTCATATGTTTTGAATTCTCATCATGATGGTTTTTCACATGCTTATTATGGAGAACTAATAACTAGAGCAGAGAACGCCGTAGATGTCGTCCATGGAAGAAAAAAGATGACTTTAAATAACGTAGGAAAAGGTAAATATAAAAAGAACGTTTCCAAATACGTCTTGGCATACGTCGTCGGCAGCGAATGGATAGACGATACGATCATGTATACCGATAACAAATACAAAGACAGAAGTGGTTTTTCGGGCAATTACATCTCTACTGAGGACGGAGCGACTCCCTTCGAGACGATGCTTGCCAAAGTTCTCGATCATCTCATAACTTATGAAACCAAAAAATACAACGAACAGCATAGCATATCGTTTATAAATTCACCCGCGACTGATCCGGTGGGAGACATCCCTGTCATAAAAGAAGACGAAAATGAAGTCACATATTTGACACCCGAAAATTTGAAATTTTTCTATCACAAAATAGTTCGTCTCGATATAGAACATTTAAAATCACAAAACGACTACGAAGGTCTCTTCGCAGCTTATAACATTTCGTCTTATTATCCAAATTATTTGAGTTATGAAAAGGATGAGTACGAAGACACCTATTATACTTATCTTCGAAAACTCAACAATCATCACAAAGTTCCCGTTCTAGTGACCGAGTTCGCTTATTCGACGTCGCGTGGAGTTTCTTCTCTTGCGGATGATAAATACGGAAATTTCGGTGGGATGACCGAAGAGGAGCAAGGGAATGCTTTCGTAAATGCTTATCATACCATCATCGAGACAGGTTCAGCTGGAGGGTTGATCGCAACATGGCAAGACGAATGGGATAAACGTTCTTGGAATACTATTGAAAAGATCGATATCCCTGAGACGATGAATTGGAACGATGTACAAACGACTAATCAAGGTTTAGGTCTTTTGACATTCGATCCTGGAAAAGAACAGAGTGTTTGTTATGTAGATGGCGAAATTTCCGAGTGGAGTGAAGAAGATATAGTCGTCGATACAAAAGATCTTTCTCTAAGTGTCAAACAAGATGAAAAATATCTCTATTTCTTCGTCGACAAAAAGAAAAATCAACAAATGCCTTTGTATATTCCTTTGGACGTGACAAATAAAAGTGGAACTAAATCTGCCGACTATTACAACTTGAAGTTCGATAGAGATGTCGATTTCTTGATAGTCTTAGATGGCACGGAAGGTAAAATACTCGTACAAGAATATTACGATGTACTGAATGCTGTCGATGGATACGAACTTTTAGGTAGAAATTCGTACGAGTTTAAACCTTCGAAAGATTCGAGTAAATTCGACGACATAAAACTCTTAATAGAGCCTTACAGTACGAACAAGTACAGTCGCAATTACAAACAGGCCACACTTGTCAATACGGGACATTTGACATTTGGAAACGGAAATCCCAGTTCGATCGATTACAATTCGCAGGCTGACTTCTATGAAAATGATGGCAAAATAGAGATACGCATTCCATGGCAAATTTTGAACTTTTCAGATCCATCTTCCATGATGATACACGATGACTACTATGAACATTACGGAGTAGAAAGTTATAAAATAGATGAACTATATTTAGGGGCATCCTTTTCAAGCGACATATCTTTGAGTTCCTATAAACTCAAACCTTGGGGTGAAAAGATCACATATCATGAGAGACTGAAAAAATCGTACGATATAGTCAAAAAAGATTGGAGAGGTTGATTATGAACTCGATTGCTGAGAATACTTTATACATTTATTTGATCGTATTTCTTTCGATGCTCGTCTTCGACTTAGTGTCCATTCTTTATAGAAAAGTATCCAATAAAAATATCGAGTTTTTGGTCCAAAAACTTGAAGATCAAATAGGTAGTAAAAAACCTGACGATATCTCTTCTAAGGACATGAAAAAACTTGCCAAAAATCTCAAAAAAATAGGCTATTTCATAGCTTTCACAAATGTGGTCGACAAAATGCCCGACGACAAAAGAGAAAAATATCTTACGAAGATAAAATCGGTATTTACTGTGATTTTACCGCATTATCAGAAGGAAGAGGTCATCAGGCAAACTTATTTTATTCATTTCTTAGCACAGTATCCTTATCTATATGAAAAAAACATGGATCAGGTACTATCATATATTATGCAGTGTACTACTGAAGATTCCGTCTATTTGAGAGAGAATGCTCTAAATACACTTTATTCGATAGGAAATGTTTCTCATATAAAGGAAGTATTTTTCCAAATGAACTATCTCAACATCAAACATCATCATAAACTCATAACGGATGGTTTGATGAAATACAAAGGTGACACGAAAGAGTTAGCCGATATGTTCATTGAGGAATTGAAAAATTACGACGAGAATTATAAAGTAGCGTGCATAAACTATTTCGGTTATAAAAAAATCGATTGTAAAGAATACATATACAAAATCTTAACTTCGAAAATCGAGTATAAAGAGGTAAAATTGGCATGCATAAGATATTTTTCTAATGTTCATTATGAACCTGTTATAGATACCTTGTATGAACTTTTGGCGGACGATAAAAACAATTGGGAATATTCGGCCATCGCGGCAACCACTTTGAAAAAGTACCCTGGAAAAAAGACTATGGACGCTTTAAATAATGCGGTGAGGAGTCACAATTGGTATGTAAGAATTAATGCTGCGGCAAGTCTCTTAGAATTAACTGAAGAGGAAAAAAGAAAAGATTTGATCGGATCTATGGATGATAGATATGCACAAGAAGCACTTTCTTATCAATTGTATCTTTTAGGAGGCGAGGCTTAATGACTTTAGAAATTGTAAAAATATGTCTCAAATACGTAAGTTATTTCTTCATAGTGTACATGCTATTTTATTCGACTTTTTTGTTCATTTCTTCGATCATCGGTTCGATCACTTTATTTAAAAACCGTTATAAAGAAGTCATGCATAACAACATCGAGCACGACTATTATGTTCCGATTTCCATTTTGATACCGGCTTACAACGAAGAAAAAGTTATAAAGTCGAGTGTCAAATCTCTTTTGTCACTGGATTATAAACTTTACGAAATAATCGTCATAAATGACGGATCGACGGATGACACTTTAGATTGTTTAATAGAAGCGTACTCATTAGTGAAAGTCGAAAAGCCGTATAACAGACAACTCAAGACGAAAAGAATTAGAGGAATATACGAAGGTGAACAGCGAGGAATAAAGATAACCGTAGTCGACAAGGAAAACGGTGGTAAATCCGACTCGTTGAATGCTGGCATAAACATTTCCAAATTTCCATACTTTCTCGCGATGGATGCCGATTCAGCTTTACAGAAAGATTCTCTAGAACTATTAGTTCGTCCAATTTTAGAAGATGAAACGGTGATTGCATGTGGTGGATTCATTCGTCTCAGTAATGCCGTAGAGCTTCGAGATGGAGTAGTTACACGTTACGAACTTCCCAAAAATCTGCTCGCGAGTATGCAAGTTTTAGAATACGATAGATCGTTCTTAGCTTCTAGAATCATGTTGGATTACTTCAATGGAAATTTGATCATATCAGGTGCATTCGGTCTCTTTCAAAAAGAAATAGTGCTAGCTTGCAATGGCTACGATCAAAATACAGTAGGAGAAGACTTCGAACTCGTATCTAAAATGCACGTTTTTTGTCGAAAGAATTCTATAGAATACAACATTAGATACATACCTGAGGCAGTTTGTTGGACACAGGCTCCCGAAAAGTTGAGAGATTTGATAAAACAAAGAAAGAGATGGTACATAGGACTCGTCCAATGTATGACAAAATATAGAGAGTTATTTTGCAATTATCACTATGGGTTCTTGAGTTTTATATCTTATTTTTACTATCTATTCTTTGAATTGATATCTCCATTTATAGAAGTTATCGGAAACATCGCGACGATTGTGGCACTTTGCTTCGGTATTTTGAACGTACCTTTCATGATAATATTTTACATCTTATATACGCTTTTTGGATGTGTCATGACATTGACGACTTTCTTTGCAAGAATTTATCTTGCGAACAACAAATTGTCTTTCGTAGATATTTGTAGGGCATTGTATCTTTGTATATTTGAGATCGTCTTCTTGAGATTTATTCTCATGGTCGCAAGACTGACATCTTTCATAGGATACAAGAAAAAACGTATGAAGTGGGATAAACTAGATAGAACGGAATTGAAAGTATGAATAAAAAGACGACCTTTTTAGCGGTTATTTTTTCCATTTCTTTAATTTTCGTGTTCGCGTCGATCTTCAGGGAAGATGTAGAAGTTTACGAATCGAGTCTTTATTCTTGGAAATTAGATAAAGTATTGGAAGATCTCGAGAAATTTTACGAAGTTTTAGAAGAATACAATGTGAAGGTTTTGTATCAAGATTTTTCGAGTGAATTTTTAGAAGAAAACGACGATTCGTTTTTAAAAAATATGAGTGAACGGGAGATAGCTGTCTACCATTTAGCGGGTGATCCGTCTTGGGGTCACTCGGAAGGATATGAGAAAATAAAGAGAGAAATTAAAAAAGTTTTATTGTATAACGAAAAAGTAGATAACCCTATCAAAGGAATCATTTTGGATATCGAACCGTATGTGAGTGAGAAAAACGAAGAATTTTCGGTCGAAGATTTCGAGGTATATGTAGACCAAATCGAAAAGAGTTATGAATACTGTCAAAAGCACGAATTGGAAATGCGACTTGCTATACCGTATTGGTTCGATTCTATAGATGATGATCTACTTAAAAAAGTTATCAAAAACTCCGATGGAGTATCTGTCATGAATTATAATATATCTAAGACTTCTTCTAAAATTGAAAGAGAAGTAGAACTAGCGAACAGGTATGGTAAAAAAATAGATTCTATTTATGAAATCGAATACGGGAAAGAAGGCTACTTTGCTTCTAAAGAGGATATCTTCGAAGATTTTGCCAAATTGAAAGAGGAAAACCCGAGTGAAAATTTGATGATCTCTTATCATCATTATGGTTCAATGGGTTAAAACGTCGATAGTCAATATAAAAGTCATCATGTTTGGTGATTTTTTTTGTGCAAAAATTTCCCCCTTGACAAACGAGTTCGGGGGGGGGGAGATTAAAGCATATACCCAAAATGTTGGTAAATGCTAAAAATGCCTTATAATACAAGGCTTTGTGGATAGTTTAATAAAATTTGTTTTATAGATGAAAAATGATTATTTGATAAAAAGTATTAAAATTGTATGTTTATTAAAGTTCTCAAACAATGAGAGCTTTTTATTTGTTGTAAAAAAGAAAAAGGGGGATTGATAAAATGACAAATAAAAATATAATTAAAGTAGGAACTTTCTTTAGTGGAATAGGAAGTCCAGAAAAGGCACTAGAAAGATTAAAAAATGAAGGAGTTATAAAAGATTATGAAGTTGAATTCTTTTCAGAAATTGATAAAAATGCGATTAAAAGTTATTGTGCAATTCATAATGTAGATGAAAGTTTAAATCTTGGTAGTATAACAGATATTAAAGGGAATGATTTACCATATTGTGATCTTTGGGTTGGAGGTTTTCCATGTCAAGATATATCATGTGCAGGTAAAATGCGTGGCTTTAATTTTGAAAGTTCAACAAGATCATCACTTGGTTGGGAGATGATTAGACTACTTAGAGAAGTAAATATAAAACCAAAATACGTTATATTTGAAAATGTAGCTATGATTACAAGTAAGAAATTTAAAGATACATTAAATCTATTTAAAGAAGATTTAATGAGTTTAGGATATACATTATATGATGAACTATTAAGCGCTACTGATTATGAAATACCTCAAACTAGAACGAGGTATTTTTTAGTTGCAATATTAGGTGATAATAAAAGGTTTAGATTTCCAGATAAGATAGAAAACAATGCAATGTTAAAGGATTTACTTGAGGAAGAAGTAGATGAAAAATATTATCTAACTGATTCAAATTATATAGAAAAAGATAATAAAAGGATATTTAAACATAAGAATAGAGATGATATAGAGTATGAAGTTGATATGTATAAATATTTTAATGGCGGTGTATGTGGGGTAGATAAACATACAAAGTTTGCTATTTCTTCACGATTATTTTCTATATATGGAAATTCACCAACTTTAACAGCAAGTAACACTTCTGATAATAGCAAAATTGTTATAGAAAGCGAGGAAAAATAATGAGAATAAGAAGATTAACACCAAAAGAATGCTGGCGACTAATGGGATTTGATGATTCAGATTTTGATAAAGCAAATAAAGTATGTAGTGAAACAAATCTTTATCATCAAGCAGGAAATTCTATTGTAGTAAATGTTATGTATTCTATTTTAAAAGAATTACTAAGATAATTATAAATAAAAAAGATGCTATTTTGCATCCTTATCATTATCCATAAGTTTTTCGTAACCATCAAAAAATTTTCTAATATCAAAATTATATTTTTGAGCCAAAAAGAATAGGGTATCTAGTGAAATTCCTGTATCTACATTTGGACTTTCAATATGAGATATAAAACTTCTACTCATATCTGTATCTTCTGCCATTTTTTCTTGTGATTTACCAATTATATCTTTTCTTATGGATTTCATGTTTTTCCCTATAAGGGTAAAAAGTTCATAAGTGTTTTTCACAGCAATACCTCCTATATATAATTTTATAGGAAATACGAGTTTTATACTGCTCCTCTGTAAGGAGCAAAATTGTTGTTGATATTACTATTTTTATGTTATAATTAAATTGGCACAAAAAAGAATACTTTTTAATTGTATTCTTTATCGCCTAGGAATGCGACGATTTTCAATATTTTCTCTTTTCTCAAATAATTGGAAAAGTTCAACATTAAGCACAGCTGCGATGTGATCAATATAGTCGATTCTAGTATTTCTTTTAGCATTTTCTAAATTAGATACATAAGTAGGAGTAGTTCCAAGCTTATCTGCAAAATCTTCTTGGGACCAACCTTTTTGTAATCTATAGTAAACGATATTATTTGCTAGAATATTACGAGCATCAGATTTCAATTTAATTGCCATCACATCCTTCCTTTACTTACTACTATTGTAATAAGTTTATAAAAAACTAACCATACTTACTATGTAGTAAGTTATATAAATTATAATGGAATAAAAAAGGGAAAAATGTTGAGTTTTGTGCTAAAACAAAAGGTAGATATTTAAAAAGATAAGGAGCTAGATATGAACAAAAAAAATCCAAATGAATATGTAAAAGAAATATCTGAAGTTTTAGATGACAAAATTAAAACTATTACCTCAATTCAATATTATTATGATTTAGAAAAAATTACATCATCTTTAAATAATTTATCAGATGCTGATGCAGAAAATGTTTTAGAACAAATAATTAATGATAAATTAGAAGAAATTAAGAAAAGCGGTAAAGCAGAGAAATTTAGAGAAAACAATAGATTAGTAGATGATGTAACTGAATTTTTCTATGACAATAATGAAAAAGATGGTGCTATTGTTGAAGAAGGAAGTTGCGTAGCATCAGATTTGATTTTAAAAACAATAGGAATAAATGGCAGAAAAATTGAACTGCCAGTAAATATTTCATATATAAAGGAATATTGTATAAGTAATATTATTGAGGAAAAAAATATAAGAAAAACATTGTT
>CAOJEC010000046.1 GCA_948433885.1 uncultured bacterium
AAGCAAGATAAGAGGTGGGTAGTCACCTCTTTTAAAATAAAGGACAAAAACTGTCCAGTGGTAAGTTCTTACCAAGCCGCTTGATTCAAATTCCAAATCAAATCTCGTTCGTATGGACGAGGTTTTTACATGTCAACTAGCCGTGCCAATCTAGAAATTTTATTTGGTTTATAGTATACTTGTAATGGTGATAACTATGGACGGATTCAGAAGTGCAGATGAACTTTATAAAAAAGTTGAGCCTGCTCTAAATAGTAAACGCAAAGACTTGACAAGAGTAGGTATAAACTACGTCCAAAAAGTCGATATATGGAACTATCTAAAAAACAATGTTTGGAACAAAAAAGTGAACCTCACCTTGGGAGAAATAGTAAACGATATAATGACGACATCCAATGGTGAACTAGAAAACTACGTTCAAGATTTGATGACAAACACTCCTCGAGTACGCATCGAAGATAACTTATTATAAAAATTTTGAAAGAGTGATAACTATGATACAAGAATTAGAACAAAAACTTTTACACGACGCAGGTGAATATATAAAAGAAGAGGGAATATCGATTATTTCCTCTTCTATTGAGTATGCTCGTAAGTTTTCTGATGGAATAAAAGATTTCAAAGGAAATTCCTATTATGCTCATATACTGAGAACGACAATCATACTAGTCGAATTGCATGCCGACGCCATCACCATCGCTTCTTCCATGGTACAGTGGATTCCTTTCCAAATAGAAGACGTTTCTTGTGACGAAATAAGAGAGAAGTTTGGCGATGAAATCGGAGATATTACACAAAGTCTTTGCAAAATAAATACACTCAAATTGAAAGACAATGCCGAAGCAAGTGCAATCTACTTTAGAAAAGTGCTCGTAGGTTTATCGACGGATGTTCGAGTCATCATAATCAAATTGGCCAATCGCTTGGATAACTTACGAGAAGTCTATACGGAACCTTCGGAAGAACAAAAGAACAAATGTATCGAAACGGAAAGTGTTCTGATCCCGATCGCTCACCGGCTAGGTATAAACTATATCAAAAGCGAACTCGAAGATCTATGTTTGAAATATTTGAAACCGGACATTTACAAAGAAATTCTCGAAAACCTCGATTCTGATTACGAAGAATTGCAAAGTTACATAGACGAAATGAAATCTACACTCAGCGATTTGATGAATGAACATTACATCAAATTTCACATCAAAGGCCGAGTCAAAAGTGTCCATAGTCTTTACACAAAACTTGCCAAAGGAAAACGATGGAGTGAAATATACGATATCTTAGCTCTTCGAATAATCGTCGAAAAAGAATCCGAATGTTACTTGGCAATTGGGTTGATTCACGCGAAGTATAGACCTATTCCTAAGAGATTCAAAGATTACATCGCCCAACCTAAAGAAAATATGTATCAAAGCCTACACACGGGAGTAATCGGTCCAAACGGAAAAGTGTTCGAAATTCAAATAAGAACCGAAGAAATGGATGAAATTGCCGAATGTGGAATCGCATCTCATTGGTCTTACAAAGAACACGGAACGAAAGCCATTCAAAAATTGATGGAACAAAAATTGGAACTCTTTAGAGAGTCCTTGACGATCGTCAACACGGACGATGCCGCGATCGACGAATTCAAAGAAACCTTCTTATCCAACATGATATACGTATTCACCCCGAAAGGCGACATATTGGAATTGCCGGAAGGTGCAACACCTGTCGACTTCGCCTACCGTATTCACTCACATGTGGGAGACACTATGACGGGCGCGATCGTCAACGATCAAATAGCTCCAGTCGACAAACAACTTCAGAACAACGACATCGTCAAAATAATGACTAATGAAAATTCCACCCCTAACAAAGAGTGGCTCAATTTTGTAAAAACGAGCCAAGCGAAAAACAAAATAAAGTCTTACTTTAACAAACAAGATCGCGAAGAATACATAGCCAAAGGCGAAGAATTGTTGATTCGCGAAATAAGAAGAAGTCATTTGAATATGAACGAAACACTCAATGAAGAAAACATCGCTAAACTGACGAGCATCTTAAAACTTGAAAATTATGAAGAATTGAAACTTTGTATAGGGTCACTTCGTTATACGGCCAAGTACGTTTTGAATCTCTTAAATGAAGAAAAACAAAATATATCCGATATGATCTTAGAGAAAATCACGTCGTCGACAAGAGAAACGAAACCTCCTAAAAATGACATCATAGTAGAAGGATGCGACAATGTTTTGATTTCTACAGCCAACTGCTGTAAGCCTGTCTATGGTGATGACATAATAGGGTACATAACTAAAGGCGAAGGAATAGTAGTTCACAAGGCAGATTGTATCAATATAAAAAACATGGATTCGAGATTTATCGAAGTCAAGTGGAACGAAGTTCAAGACGACATATACACGACAGGACTTCACATTCATGGCAATATCGTCGGCAATAATATCTTAGACATCGTCACTAAAAGTGCCAGTAGAGAATTAAAAATTACTGCAATAGATACGATAGATCATGAAACCCATACGGATTATCATGTACTCGTACAAGTGCCTAATAAAGAAAGCCTCCGTCTATTCATGTTGGATCTAGAAAGCCTACCATTTGTAAACAGTGTAGAAAGAGAGATGAAGTAAATGAGAGTACTCGTAAGTAGAGTGAAGAACTCCTCGGTCACAGTCGACGGGAAAACAGTCGGACAATGTCAAAACGGATTGCTCATCCTTTCGTGCTTTAAAGAAGGAGATAGTCAAAAAGAGATCGAATACTTGGCAAAGAAGTGTTCCAATCTGCGCATCTTCGACGACGAAAATGGCATAATGAACAAAAGTGTTATGGATGTAGGGGGATCGATATTGTCAATTAGCCAATTCACCCTTTATGCCAATGCCGAAAAAGGAAATAGACCTAGTTACATATTAGCCCTAAGTGGAGACCGTGCGAGCGAACTATACGATAAATTCAACGAAGAACTTAGAAAGTATGTTCCTACTGAAACGGGCATTTTTGGTGCCGATATGCAAATAACTGCACATCACGATGGACCAATCAACATCATCATCGATTCGAAATAGAGGCCAAATGAAAAAAATAAAAAAAACATTATTGATACTCATTTTATTGGGAACTATCGGATTGTTGACACTTGTAGGAATAGACTTGTACGTACGAATGAGTACTGAAGCTGATATCATAGAAATCGACGACCTAATTGACGATTACGATTATATTCTCGTTTTAGGAGCAGGAATATATCCAGACGGAACACCTAGTCCTATGCTCAAAGAAAGATTGGACAGAGCCATCGAAATTTACGAAGAAAATCCCGAATCGAAAATAATAGTAAGCGGGGATCACATAGACATTACTCACGACGAAGTGAACGCCATGAAAAACTATATGGCCAATGAGGGTATTCCTTCGAACGACATTTTTATGGACCATGCAGGTATATCGACCTACGATAGTCTCTATAGGGCCAAGCATATCTTCGATGCAAAAAAAGTCGTAGTCGTAACTCAAAAATACCATCTTCATCGTGCACTCTATATAGGAAAACAAATGGATCTCGAAGTTTTAGGAGTAGATGCTCAAGACAAAGTGTACTCCGGTCAATTTTATCGAGATATACGCGAATTTTTAGCGCGCGTAAAAGATTTTGCCAAATGCACGGTGAAGCCCACTTCTAAATTCGGTGGAGATGCAGTACCCGTATCAAAAGGAGGCAACTTTACAAACGATAAAGAATACATTTTGATAGAGAATATTAAAGATGGATCGGAAATTTACGAAACGAAAATGACCGAAATAAATAGAGTGAAGAAAATTTTAAATGAACTCGAATTTAAAGAAGACGTGAGTGTAAAAAAATTCACTTATACTCTCACGATGAACGATGACTTGCGTTATGAACTCGACGTCGAAAAAAATACTGTTCTCGTTCGACGAGAAAAAGACGTCGCGATCCTGAACGAAGAAGATTCCAAATTTTTCCTCGAACTAGTCGAATTTATAACTACCCAAACATGAGTTGAAATAACTTCTAGAATATATTAACATATAAAAGGGAATAGGTTAGAATAGAATGTGCATTTCTTCGTCATAGTTGTGATCGAGCCATTGTATATTTGAGGCTTTTAGACTTTTGGTCGCTCTCGCCTTATAATTTCAATAACGGCAATGCTAATGTATTCATTGTGAATACTCCCGGTAATCTCAACAATACGAATGTCAATAACGGTGGTGCCGTCGCGCCAAAGCTACCTGTTAAGATTAGTTTCTGCTAATGTCACCGCGAGTCGTCGGCAAAATTATGCTTACGACGAGAGGAAACATCTAAAGAGAAATTCTCATATAGATTGGTAACAAATCTATTTCCTGGAGGCTTTATCAAGCCCCAAATACATACGGAATACGTGATTTTGTGTCTCGAATGCATTTTCACTGCGGATTCCGTTTTTTTCTTGGCATAAAACTCCTCTAAAATAATAGACTTAAATGAAAGGATAGTATTTATGGAGAAAACACAAATATTCGAGTCTATTGCTAAACGTGGTAATGGAGAAATCTACCTAGGAGTAGTAGGAGCCGTTAGAACAGGTAAATCTTCCTTCATAAAGAGATTTATCGAAAACCTCGTCGTTCCGAACATCAAAGATGAATACGAGAAAAAACATTGCTTGGACGAAATACCTCAAAGTGCCCAAGGAAAAACTATTATGACGACCGAACCTAAGTTCGTTCCTTCCAACGGAGCGACTATAGAAGTAGGGGAATTCACAACTAATATCAAACTTATCGACTGTGTAGGATATGTCATTCCTGGAGCGAATGGATACGATGACGAAATGGGCAATCCGCGCATGGTAAAGACACCATGGACCCCAGAAGAAATACCATTCACAGAAGCCGCCGAAATAGGTACTGAGAAAGTCATCAAGGATCATGCCACAATAGGAATCGTCGTCACCACGGACGGATCATTCGGAGAAATACCGCGAGCAGAATACGTAAATGCCGAAGAGAGAGTCATTAGTGAACTAAAAAACTTGGGCAAACCATTCATAGTCATTATGAATACAGTCCATCCGACCAACACGGAAACGGTTAGAATGTCCACCGAAATTTCCGAAAAATACGACGTGCCTGTTCTTCCGATAAGTGTCGAAACGATGAGCGAAGTAGAAATAATGGAAATACTCAAAACTGCTCTCATGGAGTTCCCGGTTCTAGAAGTGAACGTAAGTATCCCGGATTGGATTCACGTACTCGATAATACTCACGAAATAAAAGCTGAGTTCTTAAACAAAATTCGTGAATCGGTGATGGAAGTCGACAAGATAAAAGACATCGACACCATCTTAGGACATTTCAACGAGACTAAATTTATATCGAAAAGTTACATGAGCGAATTGGACGCTTCTATGGGAATAGTCACTCTCAAACTAGAAGCACCGAACGAATTGTATAGAGAGACTCTAAAATCCGTGATGGGAGATGTATCTCTATCGAAAGCGAGTATCCTCAAAATGTTTTTGAGTATGAGTTCAGGGGCAAGTGAGACATTACAAATCAAAGATGCACTCAAGATGGCTAGAAGCACGGGATATGGAATAATGTATCCAGAACTTAAAGATATGAAACTAGAAACACCTGAGATTATCAAACAAGGTAACAAATATGGTGTCAAATTGAAAGCTGTTGCAAGTTCGATACACTTGATAAAAGTAGACGTCGAAAGTACATTCGAACCGATAATAGGAAGTGAACTACAAAGTAAAGAATTGATCAACTACTTGATGAAAGATTACGAAACTGATCCATCTTCGATTTGGAAGAGCGAAATATTCGGCCGCAGTCTCGATGTGATCGTCAAAGAAGGAATTCAAGGTAAACTCTCTTTGATGCCTGAGACCACACGTTTCAAACTCGGATCTACCATCACGAAGATAGTGAACAAGGGTGCAAACAACTTGATCGCATTCGTACTTTAAAGGGCTTGGTCCTTTTTTCTTTTTAAAAACAAATCGTTGTGCTATAATTTAAAAGAGGAGTATTGTATGAAAAAGAAAATAGAAAACTACCAAAGAAAAGACTTGTTCGAACATTATGATCGTCTTACGAAACCGTACGCGTCGATCACGACCAAGATAGACGTGACACCGATTTATGAACTATCGAAAAGGAAAGGTCACTTTTATGCCACTTTGGGCTTTTGTTTGACTAAAGCTATGTGTGAAATAGAGGAATTTCGTGTCATCTACGAAGATGGCGAATTTTATCTTTGTGATACGATCGTGCCTAGTTATACCGATGTCTTGAGTGATGGAACAATAGGATTTTATGATGTTCCTCTCGAAGACTCGTACGAAAACTATCTTTCTAAGTTCGACGAACTGAAAAAGAAAAGACTTGAAGGAATCGTGATGCCTTGCAGTAATGAAGCCGTCGTTTGGCTATCGTGTGAGCCGTGGTTCAAAGCTACGGCTATCGATCCTCCCTTCGACAAAAATAAACGCGTGCCACAACTCATATGGGATAAATATGAAAAAGAAGGAGATAAGTACTATGTCAATTTGTTGATCTTCTTCCACCACGGTTTTGTCGATGGATTTCACATAGGAAAGTTGATCGAAAACATCGATAAAAATATTGCCAATATTGCCAAAAAATACCTAGATTGAAGCCCTGAAACCCTTTATTCTATGTAAAATTGGCGAATTTTTACATCATTTGGTGCTTTTGACTTGATTTTTACTGTCGAAATATGATAATTTATTGAATGTAAGGAAGATAAAAGAAGTTCAGAATTCCTTATAAATAAAAAACATAGGAGGTATTTTACAATGAACAAAGCTGATTTAATGGAAAAGGTTGCAGCAACTGTAGGTCTTTCTAAAGCTGACGCTGGTCGTGCACTAGATGCAGTATTGGAAGGAATCGCTGAAGGCCTTAAAAAAGACGGAAAGGTTACATTAGTTGGATTTGGTACATTTGCTACTAAGACTCGTGCTGCTAGAAATGGTATCAACCCACTTACTAAACAACCAATCTCAATTCCTGCTAAGACTGTTGTATCATTCAAAGCTGGAAGCAAACTTAAAGATTCAGTTAACTAGTAGAATACAAATTTTAAAGACCAAAGATCGATTTGGTCTTTTTAATTTTGATCTAATATGATAAAATGATGTAAGAATACGAGAGGTGATTTGAAGATGAACAACGGTTCAGAAAATCTTAAACAACAAAAAGCGGGAAATCCGATATTCATTTTGATAATTTTTGTAGTACTCATCGGGTTCTTATTTTACATTCCCGAGATTTACCAAAAATACAATAAGGAAATTTCCAATTTTCTAGGAGGAAATTCTGAAGAAGAAGGGAAAGACGAAACTAAAAAAGATGGAAAATCCCCCAAAAGTGCTTATTATCAATTGGGAAACAAAAGTACTCTCAAATTCAACGAGATAACTTTGACGAACATTTCGCTGAGTGATGATAAAAAGAATCTCACATTGACGATAGACGCCGAAGAGTCGATAAATTTAGATGACCTTTATTACTATGTAGAATTTTATCGGGAAAGAAAAACTTTCTTAGGAAGAAGAGTTTTACACGGCCAAGTGACCAAATCGAGAACTATCACTTTGGACATTTCAAATTTACCCATCGATACGACGACTTACATGACAGTCAGTTATATCACCGACGACGGCATACAGCCTATCACTTCTAGTGAGGATGAATCGGGGCTATCGACAATTAGATGTACTAAGGACAAGACTGTTTATGAATACGAATTCTACAAGAAAAAGCTCTCTAAAACGACTTACAAATATACTTACACGAACACGAATTTTAGCGACTTAGCAGACGCTCTTCTCAAAGCTCAAAAACTCGAAACAAAATACAACGAGTACACGGGAGTCACTGCTAAAATAACGGAAAACGATACATCTTATATTTTCTTGAGCGAATTCGACTATAGCAAAGTTTCTTCATTTCAAAAATTGGAAGATCCGCGCATATACGACAAAAATACACTCAACAGTGTCGTAAAATTTAAGATGGATGCGGAAGGATTTGAATGCAAGTGACAAACAAATTCGAATTTACGATCGCAGAATTCAGTGGTCCTTTGGACCTTCTTTTACACCTCGTAAAGGAATCGAAGATGGACATATACGAAGTTCCGATCGAACATATAACAAAAGAATATGTCGAGTTTATCGATCAAATGGAAGAGATGAACATCGATGTAGCAAGCGAGTATCTCGTCTTAGCAAGCGAATTGATCCATCTAAAGAGCAAGATGCTACTTAATATCAAAGATACTGAAGAAGAAGGGGAACAGCTCGAATTTAAAATCGGAACGGAAGAGGAGCTACGTCACCGTCTCATGGAATACAAACGATACAAAGAACTCAGCGAAGAATTCCGATTACTAGAAAGTCGTCGTGGCGAAGTTCATACCAAAATACCTGAATCTTTGATCGAGTACAAAGAAGACGTCGCTCTCAATACAGGGTTGACCCTAGACGATTTGATGTCTGCCTTTGCGCAATTTTTAGAAAGACAAAAATTCAATAAACCATTATCGACAAAAATAACTAAAAAAGAAATAAGTGTCGAACACCGTACAAAAGAAATAAGAGATATTCTCACAAAACACAAACGAGTGGAGTTTTTCGAACTTTTCGATGAACCATCTCGCATGTACATTGTCGTCACCTTTTTGTCGGTTCTCGAAATGACCAAAAATGACGAGATAGACATAAGACAGGAAGAAAATTTTTCGAACATATACATAGAAGCGAAGTGATAAAAAATGAATTTATTGGGAGTTTTAGAAGGAATACTCTTTGCAGTAGGTGATGAAGGGATCACCCTCAAAGGCTTATGTGACGTGATGGACATAGACATCGACGAAGCGAAGGATCTGCTCATGCAAATACAAAAACGTTACGAAAATAACGAATATGGAATAAGAGTCAGTTATTTAGGAGATGCTTTCAAATTGACGACCAAAAAGGAACATAAAGACTATTATCACAAACTACTAGGAAATCCTGAGAGTCAAACATTGAGTGAAACTGCTTTAGAAGTATTGGCTATCATTGCCTACAATCAGCCGATAACTCGTGTTATGATCGACGAAATGCGAGGAGTTGCCTGTGGCCAAATAGTAAGAAAACTTACGGCCAGAGGATTAGTTAAAACAGTAGGAAAATCTAAAATGCCGGGTAAACCAAATCTATACGGAACAACTAGAGAATTTTTAGATTACTTCGGTCTAGCATCGATCGAAGACTTGCCAAAGATGAACCTCGAAGAAATAGATGAAGAAAAGGAAACCGAGTTGTTCACTTCTATTTACAAAGAATCTGAAGAAGTACCGGTAGAAAATTGAAGATAAGTTTTACATACGGTAGTCGATTTTGACCGAAAAGTTGAAAAAATTCAACTTTTTTAAAAAATAGGGTGGAAATCTACACCTGGTATGTGTTATAATCTTCTTGTGCTTGCCTCTGTGGCGGAATTGGTAGACGCGCTGGACTCAAAATCCAGTGGTAGCGATACCGTGCCGGTCCGAGTCCGGCCAGAGGCACCATAATTTTTGAAACAAGCCCTTCCAAAGGGCTTTTTACATAAATATAACAGGAGATTTTATGAATATTACCACGAAAGCAATTTTTAAAGCATCTCAATTTACCTCCCTCAAAAATATCGAAGCATCGATCGACAATTTAACTAAGAATACAAATTTTTATATTCGAGGAGAAGACGATAAAGATAGAGTAATCTCGTTAGAATTCATTTTAGATTTATCAGTAAAAGAACTTTTTTCATTACCGATGAATGAGTATGTCGACTTTTCTTCAAATTTATATGAAGGAGACACCATTTTAGGAATTGATGGTAAGTTCGACTTAAACGCAAAATTGATCGAAACCAAGTTGATACGATATCTTCCCAATTCCATAATGATGAACATCATGTTCATGAATGAGGATGATATAATGGGAAAAATAGAGTTGGATATAAAAAATAAAAATTGAAGACCAAACCAATTTGCATCGACAGTTTGCTATGAGAGTAAAATATGATATAATCTTTTTGTGCCTGTCCCTGTGGCGGAATTGGTAGACGCGTTGGTCTCAGAAGCCAATGATAGAAATATCGTACCGGTTCGATTCCGGTCAGAGGCACCATAGGGAAATTAGTCGAACTAATTCGACTTTCAAAATATAAAGGTTAATTTCGGTTAATCTTTTTTGTTTGTTTTGGAAGGAGTTTGATTAGTTATGCAAATAGTAAAAGAAAAACTAGACATTGATGAAAAATTGGAAAAGAAAATTAATAATTTACTTAATTTTAATAATATTAAAGCAAAGTTAGAAAATGGGAATATTATTAGTTTAAGCAATACTAATATTGCCTATATAGAGCCACACAGTCTTGAAATAAAAGGAATTACTTATCTTTTCTTTAATGAATGTGAAGATGTCTATATGAATGATTTAAGTAGGTCTATTCCTTTGAAAGAATTAGAACATTTTATTAAGTGTACATTTTAAATACAAATTGAATACGAAAAAAAGCGAAATTATGCTGATT
>CAOJEC010000047.1 GCA_948433885.1 uncultured bacterium
CTGCGAATACTGACAGCACCGCCAAGACTACGTGTGATTTCAATACTTTGTTTATAGTTATATTCATATTTGACTCCTTCAGTTTAGTATGTTCTTTTTAGACTTCATTATGTTTCCTTATTTTAATTAAATTATACAAAATAACATAAATATATTCAAGGGTTCTAGGTACTATTGTAAAATACTTTACAAAAAAGACGCATAAAGCGTCTAATCGAATAAACTTAGTTGGTTGGATTCAGACATTCCGTCGAATATATGTAAAGCTCTCATTTTTTCTATCGTGGTAGAATTTACTTTGGCACGGATTGCCAAATCTTCGATACTCAAGAAAGGAGCTTTGTTGCGTTCTTCAATGATCGCTTGAGCGACGTTTTCACCGAGTCCATCCAATCCCCTAAATGGGAAGATGAGACTTTTACCATCTTCATCGATGATGAAGTTTTTCGCATCCGATTTCTGAAGATCGATCATTTTAAAATTGTATCCGCGTTTTGTCATTTCCATCGCAAGCTGTAATTCGCCAGCGAGATCGGATTCTTTTTGAGCAGCATCGAATCCTTTGTCACTTATTTCATCAAATTTTGCTTTTATCGCATCGTATCCATTGCACATCGTCACTATGTCGAAATCTTTACAGCGAACACTGTAATATGAGGCATAATAGTATATTGGCATATGAACTTTGAACCAGGCAATACGGAAAGCACTTATGACGTATGCCGCTGCATGAGCTTTCGGAAACATGTATTTGATGCGTCGACAATTTTCGATGTACCATTCTGGAACGGCACATGCTCTCATGTCTTCTGCGAATCCTCTCCACGTTTCAGGATCTGCACTTGGTTTGCCTTTACGAACAAATTCCATTATTTTAAAGGCTTTTTTTGATTCCATACCGTATGCGATGAGGTTTACCATGATGTCATCACGACAACCGACGATATCTTTAAATTCGGCTTCACCACTTTGGATTATATCTCTAGCATTGCCGGCCCAAACGTCTGTTCCGTGTGATAAGCCCGATATTTTGATCAGTTCAGCGAAAGTTTTAGGCTTCGTCTCTTCGAGCATTTTGATGACGAATTTTGTTCCAAATTCTGGAACTGCGAGAGTACCGGTTTTACAGTCGATATCTTCGGGCGTTACTCCTAGAATTTCGGTACCCAAGAATAAAGACATCGTATCTTTTTCTCCCAAAGGCACCGTCGTCACATCTTTACCACTTAAATCTTGAAGCATACGAAGCATCGTCGGATCATCGTGACCGAGTATATCCAACTTCAATACGTTTTCGTCGATCGCATGGTAGTCGAAGTGAGTTGTCTTCCACGGTGACTTTATTTCGTCAGCAGGATATTGATACGGCGTGAAATCGTAAACATCCATATAATCAGGTATGACTACTATGCCTCCTGGGTGTTGGCCAGTCGTTCTTTTGACTCCGACACAACCTTGAGCGAGTCTTTCGATTTCGACTGTTTTCATGTTCGAAATACCTTTGGCTTCACAATAACCTTTTACAAATCCATATGCAGTTTTATCAGCTACAGTTCCTATCGTTCCTGCCCTATACACATTATCTTCTCCGAAAAGAACTTTTGTATAATCGTGAGCAGATGCTTGGTTTTCACCCGAGAAATTCAAATCGATATCCGGCACTTTGTCAGCATCGAAACCGAGGAATGTAGCAAATGGCATGTCGTGACCCTGTCTTTCCATATCTATGTGGCATGAAGAACATTCCATAGGCGGCAAATCGTAACCACAAGAGTAGTCGCTCGAAAGAGGTTTTCCATCGATTTCGAAAAGTGTTTTTTTACATTGCGGACACACATAGTGCGCCGGAAGTGGGTTTACTTCTGTTATGCCCATCATAGTCGCGACGAATGATGAACCGACCGAACCACGCGATCCGACGAGATATCCTTCGTCGTTAGAATGTTTGACTAACTTATGAGCGATCAAATAGATGACGTCGTATTGACCTTTTATGATTCCGCGAAGTTCGTCTTCGATTCGTTTTTCTATAATTTCAGGTAGAGGATCACCATATAGTTCGTGTGCCTTACTGTAGACCATTTCCTTGACGATCGCCTCAGAATTTTCTATCTTAGGTGCAAAAGGAACACCGTGAGTATCGATGATGACTTCCACTTCTTCGCACATTTCTGCTATTGCCAATGTGTTGTCGATGACGATTTCTTTGCGAATATTTTCGTCTAAGAAAGAGAAATCGTGTAGCATTTCATCGGTCGTTCTGAAGTGTTGAGAAGGAATGTTTTGAATATTACTCGAAGCAAGCGGATGAAGTCCCCCTCCGGGTACTTTTTGGTTGACGATTATTTCTCGACTTATTTTATCTTCTTTTAAGAAGTGATGGACATCTCCTGAAGCGACGATGTATTTACCACTCGCCTTAGTCGCGTCGATAATCTTTTTTAGGTGATTTTCGATTTCGACGACATTATAAAATTCGTTAGTGTCTACCATATGAGAATAAACTTCCGGCGGTTGTACTTCTACATAATCGTAAAATTGAATCAAATTGGATAGTTCTTCGTCAGATAGTCTTCTCGCTTGAGTGAATATTTCAGATTGATAACATCCACTTCCGATCAAGAGTCCTTCACGATGTGCTGTAATTTCACTTCGCAAAATGCGAGGAGTTTTATGTAAATATTTCGTGTTGGCAAAACTGACCAATTTGAAAAGGTTTTTGAGTCCTACTTTGTTTTTGACGAGGATGTTTATGTGATAGCTCTTTCCGTATTTGTATATTTCGTCTTTGCGAACGAGATCATTGAATTCTTTTATATTTTCGATGTTTTGATTGTACATTTTTTGAACCATCTTAGATAACACACCAGCCGTTCCTTCGGCGTCGTAGTCGGCGCGATGGTGAGCATCTTCGTCCCATTCGACATTGTAACGTTTTACTAAAGCACTGAGATTATGACGAGCAAAGCCGTTGTCCAATGTACGGGATAATTCCAAAGTATCGATGACACAGTTAGTAAATTCACCTAGTCCATACTTTTGGTAAGCCATTTCTAAGAAAGAAACGTCGAACTTCGCATTGTGAGCGACCATAGGATAATCTTTGAAAAATTCGATGAAACGTTTGACTGCTTCTTCTTCATTTGCTTTACCTTTAAGCATCGCGTCCGTGATGTTCGTTATTTCGGTTATCCTTTTAGGAAGTGGTCTACCTGGATCGATTAGTTCGTCGAAACGGTCGATGATTTCTCCGTTTTTGATGAGTACTGCTCCTATTTCGATGATCGTGTCACCGCCACCTGCATTGAAGCCAGTAGTTTCGAAATCGAAGACACAATAAGTTGCATCTAAGCTAGGCATGTCGATAGGTCTTTTGACTATGTCGACAGAATCTTCGATCATGTTGAGTTCGACACCATAAAGTACTTTGAATCGTTCGTTTGGGTCTTCTATACCCTTGTTTATTTTGTTAACTGCATGGAATGCATCGGGAAAACTTTGTACTCCATTGTGGTCTGTTATAGCCACCGCTTTATACCCCATCTTGTGTAGGGCCTCGATGTATTTTCCCGTATCGATCAATCCATCCATTTGGCTCATCATCGTATGAGTATGAAGTTCGATTCTCTTGACGGGTGCGTCATCTACTAACACGACGTCTTTGCTCGGAATTTCGACTAAGTTTTGTACGTTCAAGACGAGATCTTTAGAATAGTCGTCGTACTTTATTTGTCCATCTGCCTTGACCCATTTACCACGTTTGAGTTCCTTCGATAGACGTATGAATTCGTTAGCATCACGCGTGAATATCTTGGCTATGTAAGAGTCGCTTTTGTCGGTCAGTTTCAAAGTTATTATTTTGAATGGTGATTTCGAGGATTCGAAAAATGACGTATCGAATATTTTTGCTTCGAAAGCACATGCATTTTCGGGAACGATGGCATTTTTCATGAGTTTGATAGGTGTGAAAACGGCATCTCCTACTATTATTTTGTTTCCTTCGTCGTCTTTTTCTCGGCGAGGTGCGGTAGTACTATAGTTGTTTTTTGGTATATATTCTTGCTTCGGCTGAGGGGCTATATTTTGTTCTTCGATAACTGGCTTTTCGATTTGTATACTTTTGTCTTCGAAAGCTGGCGGAAGATAATCATCGATGGCCTCGAAGTTTCCTTCGGGAACAGGAACGTCGTCGTCGAAGGCGAAGAATGCTGACTCAGTGTCGTAATCTACAGGTTCTTCATCGGGAATATATTCAGGTATTTCACCATAATCGTAAAAATCTGGTTCTACATTGCCTACATTAGGCTCAGGTGCTTTTTCTTGAGGCTTCTTCATAGATTTCTCGTCACATTCCATTATGTTGCGGACTGTCATGACTAGGCGGTGCAAGTAATCGTCGTTTTTGACACTTCCGCGCCATTTATACCAATTGTTCTCTTTCAAGTTTTTGAGCAAAAATTGATAAACATTTGTATCGTTTGTAAAAAGTTTGCATGTGAAAGAAGTTTCGCCATCGTTTACTTCGATAGTGAATATTTTATAATCGGTTCTTTGAGATTCGACTACACGCATCTTTTCTATGTATGCGACGAAACATATTCCTCTTTTTTCTTCTTTTATTTCGGAAATTGGCACTATTCTAGAGTCGTCGAAAGGTACTCCAAATAAGGCGGATCCTTTTATTTCTAAAACTGGTTGTGTTTTTTTCTCTTCGTAGGCGACTGTTGGAATTTTCAAATTTTCGACTGCTGTTTCTTTGCTCTTTTTGATTTCTTCTTTGACGCGTTTTCTTTTGGCATCGTTGGCGACCGTATTTAAGTTGACTCCGGGTAACCCCATCCTTTCAAGCCAAGAGATGATCTTATCTTTTTTGGAAGTAATGAGATTTTGTTCTACCACATTGGTCACTTCGACAGTTATCTCTTTGTTTTTGACCGTTATTTCATTGCCTTTTAGACTTTTCAATGCAGGACTTTTGGTGGAAAGTTCATCCATATAATATTCGATGTAAGAAAGAATATCTGCGTCATCAAAAGAATCGTTCGTAACTTCGATATCGATTCTCTTGACTTCATCAAAACCGCCTTTACACACGGATTTCAGACTGCTTATGAGTTCGACTTCTAAAGGGTGCGAGTTCGCAATATAAATCGTCCAAGTACTATCTAATTTATGGACGATTACTTTTTTAACTTCAGTATCTTTAAATGGTTCAGTTTTTGTGAAATTAACCTTTTTTAAAAACCTATCCAATGCCCCTGCCATAAATTCCACATCCTTCTAAACTATTTTTTTACACAACCTAATTGTAACAAAGTTGAAAGCAAAATGGAATAGAATTTTGTACAATTTTTTGAACTTTTTTTTACTCCGAACATGTGTATTTTTTAGGTGGTTTTCTAGGCCCTTTATCTAGGCGGTTTTGAGTTTTTTTGTTTCAGATAATAAGGGAACAAACGTATCGTTTACAAGTAAAGTGTCTGTAAATGTAGTGCAAATTTAGGTCGATTTTTATGTATAAAAGTTTACTACTCTACTCGCCGATAAAAAATTTAAATCTTATAAGAGCTCAATACGATATTTTTTTCTAGATCGCTTTTTATTTTCATCTTTTTGTAATATAATTTAAGTAGGACGTGATATAGATGAAAAAAGAATTTATGCCTGTAATTTTGGGAAGTGATGATAATGCTTATGGATTGGCTAGAGTGTTCCACGAACGATACAAGGTTTGCCCTATCGCTCTTGCGACGACTGTATTGGAGACAAGTAAAAATTCCAAGATAATCGACTTTCGTATAGATCCTAAGTTTCACGATGGCGATTATTTAGTAGATGAACTTGCCAAGCTCGGTGAAAAACTCAAAAAGGAGTACGATAATATTTTCATCGTACCTTGTAGTGATTCTTATTTGGAGATGCTTTCGAAGCGTAGAGAGAAACTAACCATGTACGAAAATGTGTTCGTCGACTATGATAAATTACAAAAATTTAACGACAAGGAAAGTTTTTATGAGATGTGCGAAGAGTATCACCTACCTTATCCGAAGTCTTTGATGTGTACGAGTAAGAACTACAAAGAAGTTATCAAAAAAATAGACTTCGAATACCCTCTCATTTTAAAACCGAACAATTCGAATTCTTTGGAATATTTGAATGCATCATTCGAAGGTAAAGAAAAAGTGTATTTTATAAACGATGAAGCTGAACTTAGGAGGAAGATCGAAAATATTTACAATTCCAGTTACGATGGCGTTTTGATCATTCAGAAATTCGTGAGTGGAGATGATACGAACATGCGTGTTTTGAATGTCTACTCGGATAGAAATGGCAAGGTAAAGGTTATGTCTTTAGGTCAACCTATTTTGGAAGAGTATCATCCGGCGACGTATGGCAATTATGCAGCGATAATTTCGATTCCTGGGGTCATCCCAATCATGAATGACATCAAAAAATTTTTGGAAGGAATAAAGTATACTGGAGCAGCCAATTTCGATATAAAAATGGACGCCAAAACGAAGAAGTATTATCTTTTCGAAATCAATCCTCGTCTCGGTAGAAGCTCTTTCTTCACTACTCCGGCGGGTGCTTCCATACAAGATGCTTATGTTCACGATCTAGTCCGAGGAGATTTGGAAGAAAAAATCGGCAACGACAAGGAAATTTTGTGGTTAAATCTCCCCTTCTTATTGGTCAAAAAATATGTCAAAAACGAAGTAATTCTTGCAAAAGCTAACAAGCTACGTACTGAAGGAAAGGCGTTTCACACTCTCAAATATGCTGGCGATTATCATTTGAGTCGTCGTTTCATAGTCAATTTGCAATATGCGAGAAAAATTCACTATTATCCAAAGTATTACATAGAAAAGAAGTGACTTCATTCGGTCACTTCTTTTATGATACTGTAAATTTTTACGAGTTCATCTAATGAGATGGTTGCATTTGCAGGAGATGGACTCGGAAGATAAATTCCTTCGATTTTAGTCGTCGGATAAATGTGTTTGCAATATAGATTGTATGCACTTTTTCCTAAAAGGAAGATATGTTCTATATTGGCGACATTCAAAATGATGGATAAATCGTTTGGGACTACTTCTTTGATCGAAGCGTCGCTAGAGCCGTCTATAGTACATGAAGAGATGACGTCCCAAAGAGCGATCTTGTGCTTCAGGACGAACTTTTTCCAATCGGAAGTATCCTCGTCGTACAATTTCGTCATTATTTTCCAAAAACGATTTTGAGGGTGAGCATAATACTTGACATTTTGTCGCGAGACGACCGAAGGCATAGATCCCAAGATGAGCACTATACTGTGCTCATCGAAGACCGGTTCCAAGGTATGTTCTACTCTATTCATTTGGCTAAATAGAAGGCATAGTACTCGTCGTAAGTTATTCCTTCTTCTTTTACTTTGGTTGCTGTATCGACACCTACATATCTATAATGCCAAGATTCGGGATCGTAACCAGTCAAATATTTTTTACCTTCTTCATACCGTTCGATAAAGCCGTATTTATAGGCATTGGCGTGGAGCCAAGCATATGTTTCGGTCGTATGAAAGGTTTCCATCACTCCACCATATGTGAATATGTCCAATGCTAGGCCGGTTTCGTGTTCGCTTGTACCCGGTTTTGCCGCAAAATCTAGGGCATATTGCTCACCTTTTTGATTGACCATATCGTCATAGATGTTCTTTTGTTCTTGATATGTTCTATATCCCGAAGTGAGAACGAGCGTTATGCCGTCTTTTCTAGCTGCGTTTGCCATCGCGATGAAGGCATTGTAGCAAATTTCTTCAGCACTTACAGTTCCGAATGCATAAGTGGCTGAGAAAGTTTTGATAGTTCCTACATCGTAGTTTTCCGGCAATGTATAAAATTTATTCACTAGTACTAAATATTTGTCACTCGTATCCGTCACTTTCACTTCTTGATACCAACTTTTATTAGCTCCTGCATTTACGACGGCGATGACATCGGAAAATTCTTTTTTGCTATTTTGAGCATAATATTCCATATAAGTTTTGAAGTTTTCTTTGATGAAGTATTTGTTGCCAACTAAGTCTTTGACATAGTCGATTTTTTCTTCTTGTAGAAGGTAATCGATGTCGGAATCGGACATCTTGTTTTTGATGAGGCTTATCGTCTCTACTTCGTATCCTTTATCGATCAATTGTCCATCTATAGATTTGTCAAATGATATTTTTTGGAACAGTTTAACTACTCCATAAATGAGCAGTGTCAATGTGAGGATGAGCACTAGAAGCCTTTTGTACTTTTTCTTAAGTTTGTACTTAGTTTTTGTAGCCATGGCAATCACCACCTAGATACTACCATAAAATGTACATTTTGTTAAGTAAATTTGCTTTTTTTGAGTGAATTTGGTACAATACAGGAGATTTAAGGGGTGAAGTCATGTTACCTAAGTTGAGAATTTTAGATGAAAAAAACAAGATGTTGAAAATTGTGAGCAAAGAAGTCAGTTTTCCTCTTTCGCCAAAAGACAAGCAAATGATCGCAGATTCTTTGAAATATTTGGAGATGAGTCAAATCGAAGAGTATTCTAAAAAATACAATTTGCGTCCTGGGATGGGTCTCGCATTCATTCAATTGGGAGTGCCAAAGCGAATTTTTGTAGTAGTCGATGAAGTAGCCGAGGGCAAATTCGATAAATACGTCATCATCAATCCACGAATCATATCCCATAGTGAAGAAATGATCTACGTAGAAGAAGGTGAAGGATGTCTTTCTGTCAATCGACCTGTCGACGGTATCGTACCTAGATATGCCAGAATGAAAATCGAAGCGGAAGATGAAAATGGCGATACTTATACTTATCGATTGAGAGAAGATTTGTCTGTTGCTTTTCAGCACGAGATGGATCATTTGGATGGAATTTTGTTCGTAGATAAGATCGACGCAAAGAATCCTTTCAAAAACAAAGATAGAATGCGTGCAATTTAAACTTGACTTGAAGGACAAAATTGGATAAAATGGTTATGTCCTTATGGAGTAGTACTCAAGAGGCTGAAGAGGCGCCCCTGCTAAGGGTGTAGGTCGGGAAACTGGCGCGAGAGTTCAAATCTCTCCTACTCCGCCATTTGTGATTATTAAAAGTTTTGTAAATGTTATGGTTTACAAGACTTTTTTATTTTCTATATTTTGTATGATATAATAACTTCAAAAAATTATCGAGGAGGAGAATCGAATATGGGACGTCTTAAAATTGTCGTAGGAAATATTACGAGTGATGAAATACTCGCAGGGCACGATTTGATAATAAATCCTACTAACCCTCAGATGGTGGCAGGTGCTGGAGTATCGGGCTCTATATTCAAAAAAGCTGGAGTGGATATTTTAGAGAGTTATACCGAGCGAGAATACGGTATCTATTATTTTACCGATAATTACAACGAGAAAAACATCATGAAAGTTGGAGATGTGAGAATAACTCCTGGTTTTGGTTTAAATATGGATATCATGTTTGTTCAAGGTCCGAAAGCTTATGATTATGAAAATCTTGATTGTGCTAAAAGAGATTTATTAGATGTTTATAGTAAAATGATACGGGTTGCTCATGAGAAGGGTTATAAGAATATACTTTGCCCTAGTTTGGGAACTGGTAGTTATGGCTTCGAACATAAGAATATTGCAAAGGATGTCATCGAAACAATAAAGAACGACATCGCCGATGTAGAAATAAACGTAGATTTGGTTTTGTATAATGAAGAGGAACTATCGTATTATGAAATGTAGGATTAAGAAGTGAAAAGCGTCAAGAGATGACGGGAGTACTCGATACTCTTTTTTATTGGTTAGTCATGACCACCCTTAAGAAGGGTGGCTTGAAAAGCCCTATAAGGGCATAATACTAGCCAGCGCCTAAATGACGCTGGCTTTCACATGTTCAAGCCTTGTGCTTCGACTACTTTTGCATACCCTTAAAAGGGTTTATATATTCTTGTTTTGTTAATTTATCACTTATTATATCTTCCTTTTCTTGTTCTCTTATATACTTTCGTATCGTTGCTTCGTTTAAACCTACTGTACTAACATAATACCCTTCGGCCCAAAAATGGCGATTTCCAAATTTATATTTTAAGTTTGCATGTCGCTCAAATATCATCATCGTGCTTTTGCCTTTTAAATATCCCATAAAACTTGACACGCTTATTTTTGGTGGTATATCTACTAACAAATGTATATGATCTGCCATCATGTGACCTTCTATTATCTCAACACCTTTCCACTTACATAAATCTTTTATATATTTTTGTATGTCTTTTCTTAATTGATTGTATATTATTTTTCTTCTATATTTTGGTATAAACACTATGTGATATTTGCAAATATATTTTGTATGTGCTAAACTTTTAGCCATAGGCAACTCTCCTTTCATAATTGGGCTTGAACACCATAATTATATCAGAGTTGCCTTTTCTTTGCTTAAGCTTCAATCTTACTCGCTTAGCGAGCAGATTTTTGTTTGCTTCGCAAACTTCCTTAAGGGTATTAAAA
>CAOJEC010000048.1 GCA_948433885.1 uncultured bacterium
GTGGATTCGATACGAGCAATGTGACCGATATGGCCTTTATGTTTAATGATTGCAGCAAACTTAGTACAACTATAACTATAGTTGGAACAAATTGTACTTATTATAGTTTTATGTTTAATGATGCTGCTACAGCAGCAGGATCTCAAATAAAAGTTAGATATACAGCCAATGCCTCAGATTTGGTAGATCAAATGATCGCGACTAAGTCTTATAATTCTAATGTAGTAAAAGAAAGTCAACCTGAACAAGAGTATACCATCACTTTGAATGGTGTCGATAATGTACAACTCAGTAGTATTCAAGCATATAGATTGAAAAAAATCACATTGAATTCGACAATCGAAGGAAAAATGGTAACTTCATTCAAAATGAATGGAGAACTCATATATGGAAACTCATTTAAGATGCCGGGAACTGATGTCACAATAAGTGATGTAGTATTAGAAGAACTATTTATTGTAGAGTCTGAACACAACCCATATCCGAATAGTCTCAACAACAAGGAATATTTGAACAAAACATTCGAAGGAGCACAGTCATTGACAGGTATCTTAGAATACCAAACCGATGGTACTTCATACGATTACATATATTTATACGACAAAAATGGCAAACAGTATGGGAAGTATGGAGGAAAGACACAAACTACCGAGACTATTATGATCCCAGGAGATACCTTGCGAATAACATTTAGAACTAACAGTTCAGGAAACAATTACTATGGATTCAGGGCTAGTATCATACCAAACCGATGATCATTAGAAGTTTAATTGAGAAAAGTAAATCTTCGCGATTTGCCTTTTTTGTTGTATCTTTTGTAGTTACTTTTTTATAGAGAAAATTATAAAATATATACTTTATTTCGACTTTATGTTATAATTGTAGAAAGAATAGAGATGGTCTCATGAAGAAAAGAGGGTTCATTGCAACTTCATTAATTTATTCATTTTTTCTCGTCTTTTTGGCAATATTGGCAGGCCTTATAAGGAACTATATTGCAAATAAAGTTATACTCGATCGTTTCAATGAGGACGCAATATATGGATTGAACAACGACACTTATAAATTGACCGTCGTAGCTTATGATTCGGATATAAAAAGAGGACATTCGATTACCAACTTGATTCAAAATGGAAGTTTTACAGAAGAGATACCGCATTGGTGGACTTCACAAGGAAACATAAGTGTCGGCAAGGATAGTGCTTCTCCTAGAGCACGTATTACGACGTTTGCACCAGATTCATATATTTTTCAAAACGTTTCTATTTATGCAAATAGAACATATTACATGAGAGTAGACTATATTAAAGATTTTAATATACCAATAAGTGTACGCGTCGATACAGAAAATTTACAACTTATGAGAACAAATTCGTTTACTAGATCATCTATGAATTTTGTCGCCAAGAATACAGTCGATAGAACTCCATTCATCGTAGGTTTCAGTAGTGAACCATATGGCACACCTTTCTACGTCACGAATGCGATGTTCATAAATTTGACCGATCATTATGAAAAAGGGAATGTACCTACTGCCGATTGGTTGGACGAAAATATCGATTTCTTCGATGGAACGATCAGTTACATCATCGAAGATCATTACTCCGATGACAGCTACGAAGTCGAAGTGGCCGGTGCGATGGACTATAAAAGAGCATTCTTGACTTGTCAAGGACAAAATGGAAATTGGACTAACATAGCCAATCGTGAATTAGATACAACTTACGATGCCGAATCTAAAAGATATTTGACTACAGTGAAACTAGATAACATAACCGACGATATTAAATGTAATGTAAGGTGGTCAAAATGAAAAACGAGAGAGGTTTTGTTTTAGCGGAGACAATTGTCGTCATAACTGTCTTATGTGTCATTTTGATTATGTTGTATGCTTCTTATAATAATTTGCTAATAGGAGTCAAGAAAAAATCTTTTTTCGACAATACCGAATACGTTTATAAGACGAGTGTCGTGAGAAAATATTTGGAACCAAAAATAAATATTTCTTCATTATTTCAAGATAAAACTTATGGAGTATATTGCAGTAATACTCTCGTTGCATATGACGATTGTAGTTCTAGTTCGATCGATGGATATGAGCTCTTTAAATTTTTGAGAATCAATGCCATCTATGTAACACCTTGGGACGCTAACAATGCTGGAGTGGCCAATTATTTAGATCTCGAAGCGACTACTCAAAGTTATATTAAATACTTGGATGCCGAAATAATGCCTAGTTTAGTATATCGTTTAATCGTCATGTACGAAGCGGACGACGGTCATTACGAGTATGCTAGTTTACGGTTTGGAAGTAGGGGATAGAATGTTCAATAAAAGAGGAGTTACTATCATCGAGATCATCGTATCTTTGGGATTGATTTCGATAGTTCTAATATTTTTGATAAATCTATTTTTGCAATTTAGAGGAACATATATTCAAAGTAAGACGGAAGCAGATTTCGGATCGATTTCGGCGACGTATATCAAAGCGATAGGTGACGATATCGAGAATTATGGGTTAAAATCTGTGGAATACAAAAGTGGAGTCAATAATCATGCGAGTGTCATCTTGACGTTCGACGCATATAGACCGACTAAATTGTCAGAACACATTAAAAAAGTTTTGAAGGTATACGAACTCAGTGGAGATTATTATATCAGCTACACTTACGATACTAGTGTGATGGAAGACAAAAGTACGACGAGTGCTGAGAGACTGACGAATATAGTTCGCGTTTTGCCAAAAACGGCAGTACTCAATACCGATGATTTCATCGCGATAGAGCAAACACCTGCTAATTCGAGTGTCAAGGCGGCTAAGATAAGTTTGTTTTTGATGAATAACGATGGAAATGTTTACGATATAAATGTGAGTGGATTATTATCTCAATAAAATATAAAACACTTTAGAAAGTGGGGATGGGCATGAAAAGAAAAGGATTTACTTTAGTAGAATTAGTCACGGTTATTGCAATTCTTGCATTGTTGATGCTGTTGATGATACCGAATATCATGCATTTTGCCAACATGTCCAAGATTTCTTTAGAGGCGTCGAAAAAAAAGACGTTGGAAACGGCGGCAGAGCAGTACGGGAACGATTTTGTCAATAGATTTCAGAATTGTACGAACGATTCTACATTGGATGAATTAAAAAATCGCTGTTCCATAAAACCTATAGATTTGGTAAATGGAGGTTATCTTTCAGGAGACGATAAAGATAATAATATATTAAGTCCCGAGACAAATGAGCCGATGAATGGAGATATTCTGCTTTGTTATAATCCTTTATCCATAAGTGTTTATGCTAGTTATATCGAAGAAAATGACGGATATTCTTGTATGGATATAAATGTCGATGCAAAGGCAACTCTCAATTTGAGTAAATCTTTGGGAGTGGGTTATATCGGTGGAGATGATGTGATCGTCGGAATCATGAAAAGTGGATCTTTCAAGAAAAATGGCTTTTCTTGTACAAGTTCCAATTCCGATTTAGCAACTTGTACATTAGATGGTACGAGAAATATGAAAATAAAAATTACGGCCGATGAAATTACCAAAGAGTTCGAAGAAGTCAAATTGACTCTCAAGGCCGAGACAGCAGATGGACCGATTTTAGAAAAGACATTTACCTTAAAAATATATAAGACCGATCTTACAATTTATAAGGGTGATGACTATAGTGTTTGTATGAAGCCCAATGAAAATTTGAGTTTTCCTGTAGTCAGTTCAAATGTAGGATCGTTAGAAGTTTCTTCGACCGATGAAGAAATATTGTTGGGATATTACGATAAAGATAAGAGTACTTTGAATATAACTTCTAACGATAAGCTCGGTTCTGCTACTGTAAAATTGAGAGATACGAACGGTAATAAAGAAGCGACTTTAGAAAAGGTCATCTATTCGATAAAAGCAGAAGACGATTATCCTGAAGGGATGCTTATTGGTAGTACAAAGAATATTAAATTGCTTCCAAATGGCAATGAAGAGACGATAATCGAAAGTGATAATCCGAATGTCATCGCACTAGTTAAAGATACTACTCAAAGTGAATCTTTGACTTTGAAAGATGAAGGAGAGTTCACTTTGAAAGCGATAGGTACAGGAGAAGCCAACATAACCATAAGAGGTAGTTCATGTGGTTCAGTAACTTTCAAAGTAGCAGTCAGAAACATATACGTAGAAAATCATGCAGTCGAGCTTTATGCTAATGGGGAGTCATTCACGACAAAAATAGTATCTGGCTCAGACAACAATTATACTTGTACTTCTCAAGATCCTAAAATAGTGTCGTGTGCAGTCGATGGTTCAAATTTGATACTGACACCGGGAGCTATTCCTTCTTCTACGAGTGGAGTCGATGTCACAGTTAGAGGATTGGGTGGAGGAAGCGACACATTGAATGTCGTCGTCAAAGAAACATCGATATCGCTTGTCGATGGAGATGGGAATAATGTAAATAAAGTATGTGCCGAACGAGGTGTAGGCGGAAACAGTAGTGAAGTTTTCGTAAGAGGAATCAATTTGGGTAATTTATCCATAAGTCGAATAGATCCATCTAATTTGGCTAGGGCGCGGATCGGCCCGAACGACGAGGTGATATTCGAAGGAACTGGCACGATGAAAACAGGTATAGCCAACATCGAGATAAACGAAAGTCATTCGAACAACAAAGCTTCATTCGATTATTATATATACGGTATGGAAGTCGATAAAAGTCTCGTCGAACTTCAAACTGGTGAGACTACTGAGATCAAAGTTCGTGCATATACAACTGGAAAGATCAGAGTCGGTATACAAGACTCTACCATTGCTTCGGTGAGCGCTGTCGGTCCTTCAGAATTTTCTTATGAAGACGATACTCCTAACGATTACACGATAACAATACGAGGGGCTAAAATCGGCAATACGAATTTGATCATAACAGGATCCGACTGTGGTGAAATGATCATTCCAATTCAAGTTTTTGGACATTCTTATTCGATAAATTTGGAAAAAGGAGACTTTGTCGATTGGATTTCAGATGGAGAGTACGAAGTTCCATCTCTTGGCTGTTCGACTACAGGAGAAGCGACGACATGTGATGTAACTTTTCCTAAAATAATAGTAAATGATCATTACGAAATCATGGGATTTTCTAAAGAAAGAAGACATGATGCGGTCGGTTACAAAGAGGGGGATACAATTACTCTAAGTGCCGAGAACGATGGAGATACTTACTATGCAAATGTAACTGAACATACTAAACCAGTTTGTGAAATGAAAGATTTTGCGGCTGGAAGTACGGCAGGAAGCATATCTTATGTAACATTATTTTGCTTGGAAGTAGACAGTGGACTGACAGATAAGAAAGTTACAGCTGAAGATTTCGAGCTTACGAACGGAAATTTGAATAGAATAGTTTCTGTAGGTGAAGGAGTAGAAGTACGCGACAGCAATAACTTGAGTATCGGAAAAGAATACGAGATGGGAATTTACAGCGAGTCTTTCAATCAATACAACGTCACTTTGAAAGCCAATGCAGTCGTAGACAATTGTGGCAATGCCAACGATGAGACAGATTTGGGCGATTTCTTTGCAGCAGATTTCATCTCGGAAGAACATTGGTATGTTGGGCGAGATGATCCCGAAGATATCGTCGCAATTCTTTACAATAACAAGGTCATAAAAAATTCCGATACTTCGATAGATGGAATTGATAAAGATACCTTGCCACTAAATAAATATACATTGATCTTCTATGGATCCGGTGCGATGAAAGATTATTCAGTAAATAGAGGAGAACAATCACCTTGGTTGGAAGATGGTTTCCAAAGATTGATTTCCAACGTCATAATTGGAGAAGGTATCACGACTATCGGATCTGTCGCTTTCAACAACATGGAAAATTTGACATCGGTAAAATTTTCAGAAGGATTGACTACTATCAGAGAAGATGCATTTTCTTATGCCAATCTCGAAAGTGTCATTTTGCCTTCGACAGTGAAAACTATAGAGATGAATGCATTTTATTACAATCCAAATTTGGAAGTCGTACTTTTGAACGAAGGTCTAGAATCGGTAGGTCAAACGGCTTTCATCGGACATGGTATAAAAGAGTTGACGATTCCAAGTACGGTCAAAGAAATCAAAGGACGAAGTTTCGCTCAGGCAATCGAAAAAATGACATTGAGCAAGTTGGAATTTGCTCCAAACTCTGTATTACAAATGGTCAATGAGCAGGCTTTTGCAAATCATCAAGTGAGAGAGTTGTCCATTCCTAGAAGCGTCAAGGTAATAGGTAATAAATCTTTCTCAGTACCTAGCTATGCACAAAGTACTTTGGAGAGTTTGAATTTTGGTGCGGATTCAGAATTGATATTCGTAAACGATCAAGCCTTCGATTACAATAAGTTGAATAGTTTAGAGTTGCCCGATAGTTTAGAACAAATCGGAAATGCTTCTTTTAGAGGTACTCGCGATGGATTGACGAGTGTTCATATAGGTCCAAATGTAAATATAATCGGATCGATGTTCATAGTCGGAAGTAATATTAGAGAATTTATTGTCGATTCGGCAAATGCACATTTTAGAACAGTAGATGGAATTTTGTACAGCAAGGATATGAAGACTTTAGTGAAATTTCCAGATGCATACTATAAGACGCATGCGTCTTACACTGTACCAGAAGGTGTGACGAATCTCAAAGATTACGCTCTTTATGGATGGTATGAACATCACGATTCGAATACTAAGTTCGTTCTCAATTTACCATCGACTTTGGAAAAATTGACGACCAATTTGTTATCAGCTTGGTCCAACATTGGAGAATTTGTCTGTAGTGAGATTAATGTAAATTCTAGTGTTTATAAAAGCGAAGACGGTGTCATCTACAGTGCCGACAAGACAGTATTGTACAAAGTCCCTCCTTTGTACGATAGATCTACTTTCACAATACCAGATACTGTGACAAAGATAGAAGATTCAGCGTTCGAAAGTAGTACGTTGATCGAAAGGGTGAACGTTCCATCTTCGGTGACTACTATCAAAGATTCGGCTTTCTATACCGACACTAATTATGGACTGAAAAATATTTATTTAAATATGGACGATGCAGTCATAAGTGATAGTGCCTTCAAGATGCGAAATTTTATAGGTAGTACGCAGACACCACGGAGAAATGTGTACGTGAAGAATAACAATATGAAATCGAATCTGGAAACACTCTATAAAGATTATCTAGATAAAATTACTTTCAGAGTCAATTAAGACGAAAAATATAAAATAGGAAAGGTGGAGGTCGATTTGCAAGGCTTGAATAATCGCAAAAAAAACAGTAAAATGATGGCTGTCATAATCGGTGTGATCGCCATATGTTTGTTGGCAGGAGTACTCATATTCATAGAAATTTCTCATGATAAAGGACATATCGAAAAGTACTCGGCAAAATTGACAATAAGTGCAAAGTCTAGTGATGATATCGAAACAGTATATCTCACTATCAAAGACGATGGCCGCAATGCTTCCATCATTTCTAACAAACTTCTCGATACAGGGTACATAATAGATAAAGAACTGTATTATATAAAAGACAATGTGTACTACATATACAATAGTGACGCGACATATAGAGATTTTTTTCCTTCCTTAAACAAAATCAAAAATCTTGATTTGGTAAGAGAGGAAGGAGAATACTCTTATTATTCTAAAGTTTTGAGTCAGAAAGAGATGAATGAGCTGTTGAAATCATTGTATTTTGGTAAAGAGGTTTCATCTTCATGTGTTGTCGAAATAATAAAGATGGATGATTTTTTAGTCGGATTCGATTTGTCTTTGAACAATATTGAAGGATACGAAAATGTGGATATTCGGGCGACGTTTGACGAACTCGAAGACAATTTTACAATAGATACTTCTTTAGCATTAGGTAAAAATGATGATGTATTTGGTACTAAATATGAATACGAACATACTGATAAAAACATATACGAAATAGTAAAATAGGACGTGAGTTATGAAGAAAAAGAGATACGAAATAATAGTGATAGTCGTTTTATTTGTCATCAGTGTGATTTTATTGATAGGATATGTATGTTCGAAATCTTTCGACGATAAATCGGAAGTGAATAAATATTCAGCGGATGTGTCATTCACTGTTCAAAATTCCGAAGATGAGACTACTAAGTCGATGGTTTCTTACAAATATGATGGAAAAAGCATCGTTGCAAAACCCGAATATTTGAAAGGTACAATGTATGTCGATCGAGGGATAGTCTATGTAGCAGAAGGTGGACGATATAAAAAGTTCGATAGGAATGATACGTACGCAGATGTATACGATATTTTATACAATTTGGATTTCGATAAGGAAGATGGGAATTACAATCCAAAAATCGAAATGAGTTTGGCAAATAAGCTCATGAATAGTTTGATGATCGATACAAATATAGAAAAAGATATCTATGTCAATATTTCTTTCGGGGAAAACAGGATTCGCAAGTTCAGTTTATACTTATCGGATATAAAAAATTTTAAAAAATTGAACATTTCGATCGTTTTTACAAAACTAGAAGATGATTTCGAAAATAATTTGCCGATTTTCTACGATGAAGTTGTAGATGAAGTGGAAGAGGCTGAATTTTTAATAAAAGACGATACACTATGACAGTGTATTTTTTTAATTTGTAGATATTTTTATTGTAGGAAACATTGACTATTTGAGGGGGTATGTGCTAAGATGTTTTTATACTAAGGATAGGTGTAAAGATGAAGAGAAGGAACGATAAAAAAGGTTTCACTTTGATCGAATTGATCATAGTAATTGGACTATTGACTGTAATCGCAG
>CAOJEC010000049.1 GCA_948433885.1 uncultured bacterium
TACTGAACATTTCTCCGTCTACTATATCATCTACTTGAGATTATACCCCCCCCCCGAACTTGTTTGTCAAGGGGGTGTTAGAATATTTTTGGTACACAAAAGGGTGTAATGTAAACAATCGACTTATTTAAGATGTTTAAAAAAAGGAAGTAAACGAAAGATAAACAAACATTCCACTAAAAAAGAAAACCTTTACGGTTCCTTTCCTTATTTAATTTCCTTTTTTTTCGCTTTCTTTTTTATCTGAAACTAACTTTTCATGATAAAAGAAATTACAATAATTTACATTCTTTTCTTTACAATACTCTTCCATTTCTTGAGCTAAAGTTCTCCAATAATCGCTACATTTGGAAACATAGATTTTAATATATTCATCATAGTATTGAGAAAAATTTAGACGAATATAATTTAAAATAGTATTTTTATATTGACCACGCAAATTCAAATTTTCGAACCAGTATTCATCGACAAAATCCTTTGACCGATCTATGATGTTTTTCCAGTCAGTTATATACGGGAAAATTGGGGACATGAATAAGACCGTATGTATGCCCGAATCATGCAAAGTCTTCAATGTACAAAATCGTTCCTCTATAGAAGAAGCAGCATCCATGTCCTGTCTAAACTTTTCATCGGTCGTATTTATCGAGACACACACTTCCAAATTGTCGAACTTTTTTAATATATCGATATCTCTCAATATCAAATCAGACTTCGTAGAAATCGAAAGATGACACCTCGCTTCGACGAGTTGTTCCAATATCTTTTTAGTAACTTCATAATCCTTTTCCAAATGATTATAAGGATCTGTCACTGATGACAAAAATACATTTTTTCCTTTCAATTTAGCAACATTTATCGGCTTATCGCATTTTTTGACATCGACAAATGTACCCCACTCTTCTTTATGACCAGTAAATCTCTTCATGAAAGAAGCATAACAATATTTACAAGCATGAGAACATCCTATATATGGATTTATTACATAATCGCTTGCGGGTAAATTTGATTTTGTGACATAGTCATTTACTTCTATTTCCTTTACTACCATAATAGACTTCTCCATAAACAAATTATAACACAAAAAAACTTCTAAAAAAAGATTACATCATTCGTAAATAAAAGACGCAATTTTCTAAGTATTTAAAAAGCACAAAACGTGCTTTTTATGAAGTCTACTATACTCCCATGGTCATCGTCTCAGGTAGCGTACTTCCACCGTCGATAACAAATTCGTGTCCTGTTATATAAGAAGACTCTTCGGACGCTAAAAATGCTGCCAGCTCTCCGAGTTCTTCAATTGTACCCAATCTCTTCATAGGAATAGCTGCCGCGATGCCATCGATGACAGCTGTAGGATTCGCAGGATCAGATAATTTACTCATATTTTCGACCATTGGTGTCATTATGTACCCTGGTAAAATAGCATTTGATCGTATATTAGAACCGACTAATTCTACTGCAAGAGCTTTAGAAAAACCAACCAACGCAGCTTTAGTCGTTGCATATGCTACTTCTCCACTATCTGCAACCATAGGTCCTGTTACCGAAGAAAGATTTACAATGGACGAGCACTCGTTCTTCTTCATATGAGGAACGACGGCTTTTGTCACATTCCATGCACCCTTGATGTTGGTATCGAAATGAAAGTCGCGTACTTCATCGCTCATCTCTTCGAAAGTCTCCAATCGACAAACTCCGGCATTGTTGACTAACACATCGATATGTCCCCACTTTTTTGCAACTTCGTCGACACAATTTGTCACAGTTTCTTTATCTCTTATATCGAGCTTGAAGCCTACAACTTGAGATTCAGGATACTCTTTCTTCAGTTCCTCGACAGTTGTACCGGTCTTATCATCATAATCGAATATAGCAACTCTTGCACCGTAGCTCAAGAAAACCTTGGCAATTCCAAGGCCATTTCCCATCGCTCCTCCAGTGATGATGGCGACTTTATTTTCTAACTTTTTCATAATTGATTCACTCTTTTCTATTACCAAAATTATACCAAGAAAAAAGCAAATTACAAAATCTAATTTGCACAAGTTGACATATCAAATATAACTGATCATCTTTTCTAAAACACCCATATTTGTAATTTATAAATATATATGCATTAGAATATTATTTGGATATATCGAAACCTAATGCTTCAATCTTTTTTATTACCTCGTCGATAGTTTTTTCTTTTTTTATCGATAATGTCAATATTTTTTCTTCTAAAGAAAGATCAAAAGAATCAATACCCTTAATTGTAGATAAAGTCTTTTTTATTCTATTGGCGCATCCTTCACATTTCATTCCTTCAATAATTAACTCAATATTTTTCATTTTTTCACTCTCCCAAATCTTAACGAATTTAATACGACCGTCAAACTACTAAAAATCATTGCTATACTACCGAACATAGGTGTCATATTTATACCAATGTTACTGAATAGCCCCATGGCAATGGGAATCATACAAATATTATAGAAAAATGCCCAAAATAAATTTTGTTTAATAACATTATAAGAGCGTTTACTTATTGTTATTAAATCCAAAATATTCCTCATATCATTATTCATTAAAATAACATCTGCTGAATCCATAGCAACATCCATTCCATCATTTACACTAATTCCAATAGTTGAACTTATTAATGCTGGAGCGTCATTGATTCCATCTCCAACCATAATGACTTTTTTACCATTATCTATTAACTTTTTTATATGTTTTGCTTTCGCTTGTGGTAACACATTTGCTATGACTTTTGTTATCCCAACTTCATTTGCAATCAACTCGGCAGTTGTTTCATTATCTCCTGTTAGCATAACAATTTCAATATTATTTTTATTAAATTTATAAATAATATCTTTTATGTCTTTTCTTATAATATCTCGCACTCCAATAAGTCCTATGACAACATCATCCTCAATAATATAAATAATACTACATCCGTTTTTAACCAAATAATCATAATCTTTTTTATTAATATCTTTTATTTTTAATTTTGATAAAATCTTATCATTTCCTAAATAATATTCTTTTCCATTTAATCTTCCGTAAATACCAATACCATTTAATGTTTTAAAATCGTCGACTTCTAATTTATTATTTATCTTAAATGCTGTTCTAATAGGGTGTGATGAATTATTTTCAAGATTAGAAACAATATTTAATAAGTTATTATCTTTATACTTCGAATAATTAAATACTTTGAAGATATCTAATTTACCGAAAGTTAGAGTTCCAGTTTTATCAAAGACAATAGTGTCAATATTTTTTGCTTTCTCTAAAACCTCACTATTTCTTAAAAATAATCCTTTTTTTGCACACAGTCCATTGCTCACAACTACTACTAAAGGTACTGCTAATCCTAAAGCGCATGGACAAGCAACAACCAGTACAGTAACCATGTGAATCAATGATTTTTCGAATGATAAACCATACAACATTTGTACTACGAATGTTAAAAATGCAACAATTAGAATAATAGGTACAAAATAGCCACTGATTCTATCTGCCAATTTCTGAATTTTACTTTTGGTATTTGTTGCCTCGACAACTAACTTTACTATTTCTGATATAGTTGATTCTTTCCCAATTTTTTTAGCTCTATATTCAATATACCCATCATAACTGATTGAACCTGCAATAACACTGCTTCCTTTTTCTTTTAACACCGGAACACTCTCGCCTGTAATAAAACTTTCATCTACATAAGTTTTTCCATTTTCCACAATACCATCTACTGCAATTTTATCTCCCGATTTACAAATTAACAAATCTTCTTTTTTAACCTCGTCTATCGATACTTTCTTTTCCTTACCATCTATTGATAAAATAGCATTTTGGGGTGTAATAGTCACTAATTTTCTTATAGCGTCTTTTGTTTTATCTTTGCTTAAGTCTTCTATAAACCTTCCTAATTTAACAAAATAAATAACCATACAAGTCGATTCAAAATATAGATTTCCGAGATACTCACTTTCCCCAAGTATTATGTTGATATATCCATAAAAACTGTATAAAAAACTAAATAATACACTAAACATTACTAAAGTATCCATATTAGGCATTTTATGAAGCAAATTTTTTAAACCACTTTTCAATATGTCATATCCATAACACAAAAAAATCAGTGTTGAAAAGAGCAATATAGATGCTAAGATAACCGGATAATCATGGTTGATAAAAGGAATGTCAGGCAGTCCAAACATATGTCCCATAGAAACATACATAATAAATACAATAAAGATTCCTAAAGAAATTAATTTTGTTTTATCCAATTTAGTTGTTTGTATATCATTTATTCCCTTAAATTCTCCTAGACTTTCAAATCCTGCCTCTTTTATATAGAACTCTAAATCTTTTTTATCTATATTTTCATATTCGACAGTAGCAATGGATAGTACCAAATTTACATTTGCACTTTTTACTCCATCCTGTTTGTTCAAATATTTTTCTAATCCTGATGAACAAGCACTACAAGTCATACCATCGATTTTCAAAATTATTTTTTTCATAAATTGCACCTCTCAATATACATCTTAGGAATATTTAGGAAAAGACTAGCCTAAATTAGACATGCTTCTTTATTCTCAAAACTCTCAGAGCATTTATTATTGCAAGAACTGATACTCCAACATCGGCAAATACTGCTGTCCACATACTAGCAACACCAAATGCACTTAATATTAATACTGCAATCTTTACTACAATAGCAAATACTATATTTTGTCTTACAATTCTCATCGTTTTTTTAGAAATCTGAATAGAATTTGCAATTTTAGATGGTTCATCAGTCATAATAACTATATCTGCTGCCTCGATCGCAGCATCGCTTCCAAGGCCACCCATTGCTACTCCTATGTCAGATAATGCTAGAACTGGAGCATCATTGATTCCGTCTCCAACAAAGATAAGTTTTCCTCCATAAGATTTTTGAGTCATTAATCTCTCTACCCAAGAAACTTTATCTTGTGGTAATAACTCTGCATGATACTCATCTAAATTAAGTTCATTAGCAACATATTCACTAATATTTTCTCTATCTCCTGTCAACATGACAACCTTTTCAACATTATTATTTTTAAATAATTTTACGGCTTTATAAGAGTCTTCTTTAATTTTATCAGCAATTAAGATTGTTCCTGCAAATTCATCATCTATCGCTACATATACAATTGTTCCAGTATCTTCACTCTTTTTAAATTTAATATTGTATTCTCTCATCAATTTTTCATTTCCAACTAAAACCATCTTTCCATCTACTTTTGCTAGAACACCTTTACCTGAAACTTCCTGTGTTCTAGTAACAAGTTTTTCGTTAATTTCTTTGTTATATGCGGATTTCAACGAAAGAGAAATTGGATGATTAGAAAAACCTTCTGCATAAGCTGCATATCTTAATAGATCATCATCAGAGTATCCAATCGCAGCAATTTTTTGAACCTTAAACACTCCCTCTGTTAAAGTACCTGTCTTATCGCACACAACAATTTCTACACTTGAAAGAGCTTCTAGGTAGTTACTTCCTTTTACCAAAACTCCCATTTTAGAAGCTGCTCCTATTCCTCCAAAGAATGATAATGGAATAGAAATAACCAAAGCACATGGACAAGAAACAACTAAAAATGATAATGCTCGATATAACCAATCACTAAATGAGGCATCTTTAATAACAAGAGGTGGAATTATTGCTAAAAGAACTGCTACTATAACTACAATTGGAGTATAGTATTTTGCAAACTTGCTAATAAAGTTTTCAGACTTCGACTTTCTACTACTAGCATTTTCTACTAAATCTAATATCTTACTAACAGTTGCTTCTCCAAATTCTTTGCTTACTTTAATTTTTAAAATTCCATCATTATTTATACAACCACTTAATACTTCATCATTTATAGATACTTTTCTTGGAACTGCTTCTCCTGTTAGAGCCTGTGTATTAAGCATTGATTCGCCTTCAACTACAATGCCGTCTAAAGGGATTTTTTCTCCAGGTTTTACTAATATTATTTCACCAATATTTACTTCATCTGGATCTACTCGTTCAATTTCATCTTCACGATATACATTCGCATAATCTGGTCTTATATCCATAAGATTTGCTACAGATTTTCTTGACTTATCTACTGCATAACTTTGGAATAATTCTCCTACTTGGTAAAAAAGCATTACTGCAACTGCCTCTGGAAATTCGCCTATACAAAATGCTCCAATTGTAGCAACTGTCATTAAAAAGTTTTCATCAAAAACTTTACCTTTAAAAACATTTCTTAATGCTTTTAATACAATGTCATATCCTATAATTATATAAGCAGTCACGTATAAAATGTTATTATATAATTCAGAATCAAATTTAAGTAATAAAGAAATTACAACTAATAAAAGAGAAAAGATTATCTTGATTAATTGCCTATTCATTTTTCGGCTCATGATAACTATACCTCCTCAATTCTTACTTCTGGTTCTTCTTTTTTTATCACTTTTTTAATTTTCTCTAATGCTTGTTCCTTATTTTCTTCAGTACATTCAAAAGTTAATTTTTGTGTCATAAAACTGATGCTGACGTTTTCTATAATATCAATTTTTTGTAAAGCTCCTTCTAATTCGTTTGCACAATTTGCACAGTCCAAATTTTTAATTTTAAATTTATATTTATTCATTTTAATCCTTCTTTCTTATTTTTTAACCTTTATGGTTAATATGTTCTAAACCAATTTCAAACAATTTAACAATATGCTCATCATCCAAAGTATAATATACTTCTTTACCGTTTTTTCTACATCGAACAACTCCACTTCTTCTGAGAACTGCAAGTTGATGTGAGATAGATGATTTAGTCATATTTAGTACATTGGCTAAATCGCAAACGCACATTTCATTTTGATCTAATGCAAAAAGAATCCTACATCTTGTTGTATCTCCTATAAGTTTGAATAAATCTGCTAAATGGTTAAATGTGTCTTCATTTGGCATTTTTTTTAACACTTTGTCGACTGCTTCTTGATGAATAACATTACAATCACAAGAAAACTCACTTCTAGACATAAACTCCCTCCAATAATATTATATGATTTTTAGTTGAACTGTTTCTCAACTGTTTTTATTATAGTTGAATACATATTCACTTGTCAATATATTTTATTAAAAGATAGAGTAAAATGGATTCGGAAACACAAAAAAAGAACATCTGATATAATAGAAGTGTTACTATACTAGAAATCAGGTGCTCTTATGGACATAATATCATAAAACTTTAGAAATGTGTTAAAAAATCGACAAGAAAGAGAGGTAACAATCATGTCAAAACAAAACAATGATAATACACATTTAAATTTAGGGTATGTCAAGAAAAATGTGTAAGTTGACTAAATAATCAAGCTTTTTAAATATTATAATTAAGGTTACGTAAAATGAAAAAGTAAAATCCAGTTTCACTAAATTCTTTTTTATATAATATTTTGCATGGGTGTTTCGACTATCGAAAGGAGAATATATTAATATGTCAAAACAAACTCATGACAATAAACATTTAACACTTGATGAAAGAAAAATTATTCAAACAGGAATTGAAAATCGTTCAAACAAAGTTGATATTGCTAGAACTATTGGAAAGGATCCTACCACTGTTGCTAAAGAAATCAGAAAACATAGAACATTTAAGCTTAGAAATCAATTTATTTATCCATCTATTTGTATTCATAGACAAGAATGTGGCGAATGCAAAAAACAATGTCCTAGATATGAAGAAATTAAATGCAATAAAAGAGATAAATCTCCTGGCGCTTGTAACAAATGTCCTAATATTGCTAAATGTCATTTAGACAAATATTTTTATTATGCTACCAATGCAGATGAAGAATATAAAACGGATTTAGTTGATTATCGTGAAGGAATTAATATGACTACTTTAGAAGTAAAAGATCTTGCTAATATTATTAAACCTTTATTAGAACAAGGACAATCGCTTTATCAAATTAAATCCTCTCATAAAGAAATTTTGTTAGTCTAAAATGTATTGATCAATTTGAGAACACAACTAATAATTTAATTGATAATTGATACAATAACTTTTAAATCATTACAAACATCATCTTTAGTAGATACCTTTAAATCAATGTGATATTCATCTATAATTACTTTAAAATAAAGTAAATCCTGCTTTTTCTTATTGCATGTCATATGGTACACGTTAGGTTAGTCTTATCAATCTTACGAATACTACCATTTATAATAGTCGGAGTAGTATTACAAAAATCACATATTATCTCTAATCTTTTTTTTAAAGCAGTTTCCATTTCAATTTCTTGTTTAATAATATTAACCATTAAAGAATCTCCTCACTTTCTTTTACACAACAAAAAATCAATTCCATTTCTAGAATTGATATTTATCATTAAGCTCTAACTATAAAAGTTCGAGCAGATTCTTCTCTGGTGGCTGTGAATAAGAAGTTGAATAACTTTTTTCAAAAGCAATAATAGGTAGTAATAATTACTAACTAATATAAGTATAGCATGGATTACAAAATTTTGTTCTAAAAGTTTAACTTGTTTACTTGTTTTTAAAATATTCTTATTATATAATTTTACTAGGAACATTTGATGTGAGTGTCGTCCTCCAATCTTGAGAAAGAAAGGAGGGATACAATGAAGAAAAGAACTTTTATTATTAAAGTCCTTCGTC
>CAOJEC010000050.1 GCA_948433885.1 uncultured bacterium
AATTGTAAGTTATACGATAATTATTAAATTAACTTCAAAATAGTTCAACGTACGCATTTTTTAAACTAAAATAAAACTCCTTAAATCCTCTTAAATAGGGACTTAGGGAGTTTTTTCTCTTTAAAAAGTGTCAAAGATGTGAGTATAATTGAAGTAAAGAAATAGTTTTTATGTTTTCGGCATCGGAACAATCTCCTATTTTACATTCAATTTCATTTTCTCCTTTTGTTTCAATATGTCATAGTGTAAAATAAAGATGTCCACTTGTTATTATGAATAATCCATTTTCAATATTGTAATTTTTTCACCAAATCACGTGATAGTGTGGATTTTAAAAGACTTATATTGATTTATGAAGTAAGAAAACAAGAATGCACATGTAGATATGAATAAAATGGCAATCATTAATTTAAGTTTTTTCCTAATTCTGTTTTGTTCTTCATAAAGTTTTAAACTGACATCTATTTTGGTATTCCTTTCACCTGCTAAAAATTCGTCAGTAGTAACATTTATTATTTTGCACAATTGTAAAATAGTTTCCGTCGAAGGAATAGTCTTTCCTCTTTCCCATTTTGATATGGCTTCACGACCAATGTGAATTTTTTTTGATAGTTCATCTTGGGTCATTCCCAATTTTTCTCTTTCTGATTTGATAAATTGCCCTATTTTTCTGATATCCATTAATTTACACATCCATTAAATTTATATTAACATATCAATCGACTATTTACAAATAAAGTCTGTAAAAAATACTTGATGAAACGATGATAAACTACTTTTTTATGATATCTCTTATGACATAGCTAGCGATCAAAAGTCCTGCAGAAGCAGGGACGAAAGCAGTACTTCCTAGCGTGCTCGATTCACAATCGAGTGGTGGTTCATCGGAGGCAAGAACGACTAGTTTTTTCGTATCGTATCCTCTCAATTCCATTCGCATCTTTTTAGCAAGTGGATCGTAAGAAGTTTTATCCAATGTCGTCATATACAGTTTCGAAGGATCCATTTTTTTGGCAGTCCCAGTAGATGAAATTAAAACGATATTCTCATCCAAACAACGTTTTGCGAGAGAAACTTTCACTTTAGTGTCATCTATACAGTCCAAAATGTAGTTGTACTCGTCGAGATGCAATTCTTCTAGGTCTTCGGTCAAAGTCATGTCCGATGTCTCGACTTCAACTTTTGGATTTATATCTAACAATCTTTCTTTCAAGACTTCGACTTTTTTTCTTCCTATGGTGCTTCCAAGAGCGATTATTTGACGATTCAAATTTGTGATATCGACGACATCTTTATCGATGATGGTCAACTTCTTTATTCCACTTCTCACTAGTGCTTCGGCAAGGTGGCCTCCTACTCCGCCCACTCCCAAAAGTAATATATTGGTTTCAGTTATTTTTTTGAAGTTTTCTTTTCCTATCAACGAAAGCAATCTATCGAACATGTTTGTTTCACTTCTTTCCAAAATAAAAAGGTTCAAAGAGCGAGTGATAAAAGCCCGCGCTCAAGCCAGGTGGGTCACCACATGAAGCGTTTTAGGAGCCAAGGAACAGTGTTCCAAGTATTCTACACCACGCGACAATTAGGTCCCCAATAATCACTTTAGTCGGTTTTATATGTCTCTTTGAACAATTTAAGTATATCATAGAAAAATGCAATTGTATATCATATTTTACGCTTGTTTACATTATAATTTATCATGGTGATATGATGAATAACTTAAAAAAATATGTGAAGCCTCTTGTGTGTTTGATGACATCTTTGATCGTCTATGTCTTGGCAATGGCCTTGTTTCATTACATGGGAGTATTCAAGCTAGCGAGCATCGGAAAGATCAACTTCGTCGTCATGGCTATATTGATGTTCACAGGTGGCCTTGTGATGGGTAAAAAAACTTCCAAGAAAGGATACTTGGAAGGATTGAAACTAGGCGGTTTTGTCGTCGTCTCGTTGTTTCTTTTGAATATCATCTTTACGAGACATTTCGATCTATACGTCGTTTTATATTATGTTGTCATGATGGTAAGTTCAGTAATCGGCAGCATGATAGGTATCAACTTGCATCGCTAGAACAAATGCTCGCGTCGTATTTATAATCGTAGTTGGCAAAGATGATATCATTGTTATTTTCACAAACGACGATCGAATATTTATCATCTTTTCCTAGTGAACCGCCGTCATAATAAATTTTATATCCACTCGTGCCGTCATTCGGTATGGCGAGTGATAGAATGTCTTCGAGTGTAATATGCCCACCTTCTAGGGCTTCTTTTAATGGATAAGTGTTTCCCTTTTCGGTCGTCACATCTATTTTATTCAAGTGATATGTGTAATAAGTGTGATTGTTGTACGAAAAAATGGACATCTTCGGACTATCGTCTTCGACGACTTTGAATTTGAACTTTTCGCGATCCATTTCACTTTTTTGAAAGATGTTGTAGACGTTGAATCCCAAAAGAACGAGACCGATGACCATGAAGATGCTCATCAAGACAGTCAATATCTTTATTTCGCTTTTGTATGCCATGATGGCTACGATTATAGTGAAGATGACTGTCATAGCTAGGGCTAGACAAACTCCCCAAGATTCTTCGATTATGCCAGTGAGGGCTAATACTAGAATTACTACTGCCAATAAAGCAAATCCGATTACCATTATTCTTTTCTTTTTCATTATATCAATCCTTTTCTAACTTACTAAAATGTTCAATATTTCTGCGATGTTACTTTCGAATAAAAATGTCGTGAATAGTCCGATTGCCAGGAAAGGTCCGAATGGCAATTCGTGACTGCCTTTACTCAGCGAAGTGTAAAGTGCATAAGGCAAAGCACTCATCGATGCGACGACCAACGCGATCAAGAAGAGGTTGTATGGAAGAACTGCACCCATTAGAAATGCGAATTTGATGTCTCCCCCACCAAGCGATTCTCTTTTGAATGCTGCATCTCCAAGTACTTTGACTAAAAACATCAAAATGAATGCGAATACTCCGTACAATAAACTTTTATATAAGCCATCCCAAAGACCTTTGTCCAAGAAGACGACGAGGCAAATTAGGGCACCTCCTACGAGCAATGTACTGTCCAAAATGATCATCTCTTTGAAATCCGTTATGAAGATGGACATCATGATGAGCACGAGAACGAATCCGAGGATAGTCCTGTACGACTGTCCGTAGGAGATGTAGACGATCACGAATAGAATTCCTGTCAAGATTTCGGTGACGAGCGAATCTATGCCAATTTTAGCATCGCACTTTTTGCATCTACCGTGTTGAAAGATATACGAGAAAATCGGTATTAGTTCGTACCATGCGAGTGGATGATTGCACTTCGGGCAGTGACTTCTGGGAGTTATGATCGATTCGCCTTTCGATAGACGTGTCGCATAAAGATGTATGAACGAGGCGAATACTGTGCCGAAGATGAAGATTAAAATGTATATGTACATGTGAACCTCTTATGAAATCTGATTGTAGAGATTGAACATCGGTATGACGACCGCGATCAATATTCCTCCGACGACGACTGCTAAGAACATGATGAGCAAAGGTTCTATCATATTTTTTAAGGAATTGACGATCGTTCTATGTTGTTCTTGATAGTAATTACTTACTTTGGCCATCATGTCGGACAATTGTCCTGTATTTTCTCCTGTTACGATCATGTAATAAGCGATGTCTGGCACAGCCCATTGATCTTTAAACGATTCCGAAATCTTTTCACCTTTGGTTATATTCGATACGGTGTTGATCATGATCTCTTTGTAAACTTCGTTGTTGGTTATCTTACTAAGAATTTCGATACTGTCTGTTATGTAAACGTCGTTTCTTAGTAGTGATGCGAAGGTCTTAGTGAAGATAGTCAATTCGTTGTAGATGATGATTTTACCGAATAGTGGTATTCGCATGAACAAGATTTGAGCTTGTTTTCTAAATGGTTTGATGTTTTTATAAGCCATCACCAAGGCGACTATCACCACCACTGTAAACATGGCTATCATTCCGATATTTTTAGTCAAGAAGTCCGATGCGTTTATGACGAACAATGTCAGTGGATTAAGTGTAGCGCCTGCGCTTTTGTATATGTCGACGAACTGAGGAATGATCTTTATCATTATGAAGATGATTATCGCGATCGAGAAAATTCCGACGAGGGCCGGGTATGAAATGGCACTTATCATCTGCTTTTGAGTCGAATTTATTTCTTCGTAATACTTTCCCAAGTCGTCCAATGTTTCATCGAGGTTTCCAGCGGCTTCTGCTGCTCTTACCATGTTGATGACGAGCTGTGGGAATGCCCCTGTTTGATGGGCTAGTGCACTACTGAACGATTCTCCCATCGTAAGATAGTAGACGATAGATTGTGTAATGCTATGTTGTTTTTTATCTTTTTTTAATTGTTTGGATAAAATTCTCATCGCTTCCGTCAAAGTTATTCCCGCTTTTATATAGGTCGCCAATTGAGTTATGAAGAATATCAAATCTTTCGTGCTCAATCTTCTATACATATTGTCAGAACGTGTTCCATAGACGAAGTTTATCCAATCGGAAGTTTCGATCGAGTAAACTGTGTAACCTTCTCCTGTCAGGAAGGTATATATGTCGAGTTGAGAAACTCCAACGAATGTTCCGTTTTCGACGTTTCCTTCCGGTGTCAATGCTTTATAACGAAATGTTTGAGGTTTCTCATATCGTTTTTCTTGCCCTTCGTTGATCATTTTGAGAAGTGCTTCACGGTCAGCATCCAATTTTTGCTTTTGTTTTTGATTCACCTTTTTTTCGGCTTTCTTTTTAGGAACAGCCTTTTTTTGATTCTCTTTCATTTGGGAATATATATCTTTTTTTTCTTCATTTTCCATATGTTCTCCCTCTTTCATTCGGCGGCGTGGCCATTTTATCAATCAAGTGCGAATAGATGGACTAGAAAACGGGTCGATCATCCTTGGATATTTACCTGTTCATACTCCTCTTTATTCTATATAATTATAACACAGTTTAATGGACTTTTGAAACATTATTTTCTCTAATTAGAAAACTGGGCACAAGAAACGTTCCATTTTACATGAAAACACTCGTCAACTGGGCAATTTGTTGACAAAAAAAATTAATTGGAGTAGTATTAAAAACGAGGGGAAAAAGGAAGGATACTATATAATGAAAAAGAAATTGGGAATTTTGGCGATAGTTTTTTTGGGAATTTTAGCCGTAGTTGGAACGTGGTTTCTTTGGCCTAAAAGAGAGAATGTTGAGGAAAAATTTGTCAAGACAGATTATCTGAAAATCGACTTGACAGGTATAGAAAAATTGATGATCGTCGCTCATCCTGACGACGATATACTTTGGGGTGGCAACGAACTCATAAAGAACGATTACTTGGTCGTCTGCATAACTTGTGGTTCCGATGAGAGACGTGTGGGTGAGTTCGAGACGGTCATGGGCGAGACGGACGATAAGCTAGTCATGCTCGGTTATCCCGATAAGACGAATGGAAAACGAGACAATTGGGATGATCATCGAGACAATATACTCGAAGACTTGGAAAAAATATACGAACTCAAAGATTGGAAATTCGTTTTGACTCACAATCCTGAAGGAGAATACGGTCATGCTCATCACAAGATGACGAATGTGATGGTCAGCGACGTGGTAGATCACGACAGACTCAATTTCTTTGGAAAGTATCATTCAAAAAAGGATTTGGAAGAGAACGATGTGAAGTTAGAATTTTTAGATGAAGCGACTATCGAGAGAAAAAAAGAATTATTGTTACTTTATGAAACACAAAAAAAGACCCTATTCGATACTTTCGGTCACATATGGAAGAGCGAAAATGTCGTTTCGTACGATGAATGGATGAAACAATATGAAGAAAAATAAGTTAGAGAAAAAAGATTATTTTCTCATGGGGACGTTGGCGATTTTGTTCGTCATATTCGTCTCTATCGTCTTAAGAGGAAGATATTCTTACGGTTCGACGATGGATTGGGAGTCACAGCATTCGGTCATACCAGAATATTTTCGACTTCTATTTTACAATACTCACGACTTATTTCCCGATTTTGCGTTCAATCTGGGCAACGGACAAAACATTTTCAATTTCGCTTATTATGGGTTATTGAGTCCTATAATTTTGATTTCCTACGTTTTACCATTCATTCGCATGACCGATTTTATTGCCATTGCGAGTATGTTTTCGGTCATAATGTCTTCCCTACTTTTCTACGTGTGGTTGAGAAAAAACAACGATAAGGGTCATTTGACGAGTTTTCTAGGTGCTTTCGTTTTGATGTTCGCATCGTCGATGACTTTCCACTCGCATAGACACGTCATGTTCATGAACTATATGCCTTTTATGATTTTAGGCTTGTTCGGTGTCGATAAGAAATTGACGACTGGCAAAGGATGGCTTCTTTCTTTGAGCATTTTTGGAATGATCATGACATCATTTTACTACAGTGTCGGTGGAATCATAACTTTAGTTATCTATGGTGTATACAAATGGATGAGTTTGACTGATAAACTTTCTTTGAAGAAATTCGTAAAAGACGGATGTAAGTTCGCTTTGCCGATCGTTCTCGGCGTGGGCTTAGGAGCAGTTCTCTTGTTGCCTACTTTCCATGTCATTTTATCGAGTCGAGGTGCGACATTCAATACGATAACTTGGAAGGATTTGTTCATACCTGGCATAAATATCGGTTATTTCATGTACAATACATATGGCATAGGATTGACATCAATATCCGTCGTGGCGATCGTCAATTTGCTCTTTAAAAAGAGAGAAAAGCGCATGTTAGGAGTCATTTTGGCAAGTATGTTAGTGTTCCCTTTTCTCAATTATTTGTTGAATGCGACTATGTATATCGATGCGAAGGCTTTGATACCAGTTTTACCTTTGGCTACTTATGCGATATCTTTATTAATTGATGATATGCTCGAGAGAAGAATAAAATTGACAAAATTGGCCGTGCCTTTAGGTGTGGTAGTTTTAGGAGTCGTTTTAAGGGGAGAATGGTTAGTTGCTTTTTTCTCGGATTTACTCATTTTGACAGTGTTTACTTTTCTTTATTGGAAATTTGATAAACGCATTCTCTTGATCATACCTATCGCGTTTATTCCGTTCGTCACATCTTTGACTTCTTCTTTTCAAGACGAATATGTGAGTGAAAAAAGAGCAAACGAAGTTTATGAAAATCTGAACGAAACGATAAGTTCTATTACAGAAGCCGACGATCAGTTTTATCGTATCAGTAATGCAAAGACTATTTTGAGAGATGTCAACAATCTTTATGGAAATATCGATTATTATACGTCGACTCTCTATTCTTCTACTTACAATATGGGTTACAACAGATTTTATTATGACATCATCGACAATCCGATTCAAAACCGCAACAGAGTGATAACTTCCCCTACTTCGAACATTTTATTTTTGATGTTTTCCGGTAATAAGTATTTGATCGACAACAGAGCTAATTACATGGGATACGAATATGTAAGGGAAGTCGGCGGCAATAAGATATACTCGAACGAAGATGTCTTTCCCGTAATCTATGCTAGAAACGAAGTTTTGAATAAGGCCGATTTCGATAAACTTTCGTCGATAGATAAATCGATATCTTTGTTGAAAAGCGTCGTCGTCGATGGTAAGGGAAATTACGAATATACTTCCGATTTAGAACGTGTAGACATCGATATAGAAGATTTCGACTTCGGTGATTTGAATGTCGATCAAGATAGAGGAGATTATGTATTCGAGGCAACAAATAACTCGAAGATCGTCTACAATATTCCTATAAAGTATAGAGACAAGATCTTATTCGTGCGATTCAAAATGAAGGAGTCCGCTTCTTGTTCATCGGGAGATACTTCTATTACGATTGATGGAGTCAAAAACAAACTGACTTGTCGAAGTTGGAAATATCACAATCAAAATTACGATTTCGCGTACACATTGGCTAATAAAGATCGCGAGAAATATGAGATAACTTTTGAAAAAGGCCCTTTCAGGGTTTCAGATATCGAAGTTTATGCCCTAAACTATGATAATATAGCGAATGAAAGAAAAAAATTGGATGAATTCTCATTCGATAAAAACAAGACAAAAGGCGATTTCATCGTTGGAAACATCGATGTTTCGAAAGATGGATATGTAGTCACATCTATTCCTTACGATGAAGGGTTTGTCATCAAAGTCGATGGCGAACAAATAGATTATGTCAGAGTCGATGAAGCTTTTGTAGGTTTCCAAGTTACACAAGGTCAACATGAAGTAGAAATCGAGTACAGGGCTCCATTTAAAAAAGAAGGTCTTATCTTAAGTTCTATTTCATTTTTAGGATTCGCCATAGCGACTTTTGTAGAACGAAAAAAGACAACATTATGATTGTCTTTTTTATGTGTGCCGTGCATGGTATTTGACTAGGTGGTGAAAGTCCACTATACG
>CAOJEC010000051.1 GCA_948433885.1 uncultured bacterium
AGACTATGTTGAAAGATGGAATCGCACCCGAAGTAGTCCAAAAATATACCAAGTTATCGATTAGTAAAATAATGACCTTATTGTGATAAGTTTATGAACTTGCTTTTTGCAATTTTATGTTATTAGATAAAAATAAAAAGTACTTTTTCATCTGATAAAGGACTTTGCACTTGTATTTTTAAGCATATTAATATATACTTATAATTGGTGAACAATATGGATAAAAAGGGCAAGATAAGTGAGTTGTTTTTGAGCATCCAAAACATTTGGAAGTCTTTTAAACAAACGTATTTATACAAATTAGTTTCTAGATTCTTGACTACAATTTGTTCTATCATCTTAGTAATTTTGCTCATTGTAGGGGCAGCAATGTTTTATTTCAACACGAAAGTCAAAGCATACGATAAAAAGGGATTAAACTATACTACTCCATTTGGGCTATATACTATTATAAGTGGTAGTATGGAACCTAATGTCGAGGTTTTCGACGTAGTTATTGCAGTAGATGAAGACATAAATAAAATAAAAATTGGTGATGTCATCACTTTTATTTCCACATGGGATATAAATTATGGAATGACTATAACACACAGGGTCATAGGAATATCTAAAACTGATACAGGCGAGATACAACTTACTACTAAAGGTGATAACAACACGACTGCCGATGGTAGCCCTGTAACACAAAAGAATTTGGTTGGTAAGGTAGTAGGTCGACTTCCTCAACTAGGTAGATTGCAATTTTTTCTAGCGACGAAAATGGGATGGTTCTTGGTGGTGTTCGTTCCGGCAGTAATTATCATAATCATAGATGGAATGAAGATATTCAAGTTGTACGTATTGAAAAATCAAATAGACAATGTCAAAACACCAAAAGAAGCTGAGAAAGAAAAGATGATACGTGAATTAGAAGAAAAGAAAAAAGTATTATTGTCCGAACTAACCAACAAAACAATCGAGAAACGTAAAATAGAAGATGAAAATATAGATACAGTCGAGTTACCTAAGGTCGGTGAAGATGGAATCATAAAAGAAAATACATCAGAATTACCTAAAGTAGAGACGGACGAATATCACAGTGGGCGTACTGAAATAATAAGCATAATAAATGCCGATTTAGGTGAGAGAAAAGATGTCGCCGACAATATTCCTATACTTAAAAAAGAGAACACTGAGACTGTCGAAGACATAGGACTTCCTACGTTGAAAAAAGCAGAAGAGACGACAAGCGATGTAGAATTGCCAAGACGCAAAGAATTGAAACGTCGCGAGTAATCCTTGACAGTTGTACATAAGACGATATATAATCATATTTGTAAAAACAAATGACGAAGACGGCGAAGCCAAGTAGACGTTTCAAAAGAGAGACTAGTAAGGTGAAAGTAGTCAAACGTTTCGGTTCGTAGATCACTTCCGATGTGCTTCTTCGATTTGAGAAGAAGACGGTCATTCTCACGTTAAGAGAAAAAAGGTGAAATCAGTTTCACAAATTAAGGTGGTACCACGGGTGTTGCTCGTCCTTTAGTTTGTGGAACTTTTTTATTTAGAAAGAAGGAGAGAAAAATGGATTATAAGGATACTTTGAAGATGCCTAACACCGAATTCCCGATGAGAGGTAATCTTCCAGAGAACGAAGTAAAGATGCTCGAAAAATGGGAAAATATGGATCTTTACAACAAGATGAAAGAAAAGAATAAGGATGGTAAACCATTCGTCTTACACGATGGGCCACCTTATGCAAATGGATCTATACATGTCGGTCATGCGATGAACAAGACACTCAAAGATATAATAAATCGCTATAAGTTCATGTGTGGATACGATGTTACATACATTCCAGGTTGGGATACGCATGGTCTTCCGACCGAACAAGCTGTCACTAACAAGGGTGTAGATCGTAAAAAGATGACCAAAGCTGAATTCAGAACTGTGTGTCAACAATTTGCTGAGGAGCAAGTGGCCGAACAAATGAAAGGTTTCAAAAGATTGGAAGTTCTAGGGGATTGGGATCATCCATACGTGACGTATCAAAAAGAGTTCGAAGCTTCACAAATTAGAGTATTTGCCGAAATGGTAAAGAAAGGTTTGATATTCAAAGGCATGAAGCCTGTCTATTGGAGTCCGAGTTCCGAATCGGCATTGGCCGAAGCAGAAATCGAATATCACGATAGAAAAGATGCTTCTATATATGTGGCGTTCCCTGTCAAAGACGGAAACGAAGTGTTGAATGCTGGAGATAATTTAGTCATTTGGACGACTACACCTTGGACTATCCCTGGTAACACAGGAATTTGCGTCAACGAAACTTACGATTATGTAAAAGTCCAAGTCGATGGCAAAAATTATGTCGTAGCAAAAGAATTACTTGCTGATTTGGCAGAATTGTTCGAATGGAGCGATTACGAAGAGATATCTACTTTCAAAGGAAAAGATATAGTAGGGTTGGAATATGATCACGTGTTCAAGACGAGAGTGGGAAAAGTAGTATGTGGGGAACATATCACTTTGGAAAGTGGTACAGGGCTCGTACATACAGCTCCTAGTTATGGTGCAGACGACTTTGTGGTCGGCAAAGAATTCGGTTTAGATATGGTATTCGGAGTCGATGACGATGGTAAATTGAACGAGGAATCAGGTAAAGAATTTGCAGGACTTTATTTCGAAGATGCCAATAAAGCTATCACGATGAAGTTGGATGAAATGGGTGTACTTTTGAAACTTAAATGGATCACTCACAGTTATCCACACGATTGGAGAACGAAAAAGCCAGTAATATTCCGTGCCACTTCACAATGGTTTTGTTCGATCGATAAAATAAGAGATGATATCATGAATGAGATAGAATCCAACATCGTATGGCATCCCGAATGGGGACATACTAGACTCGGCAACATGATAAAAGATAGAGGTGATTGGTGTATTTCTCGTCAGAGAGCATGGGGAGTACCTCTACCGATTTTCTACAACGAAGACGGATCGGAAATTTTGGATTACGATGTAATCATGCATGTGGCCGACTTGTTCGAAAAAGAGGGAAGTAACGTTTGGTTTGAAAGAGATGCCAAAGATCTTTTGCCGAGTGGTTATACGAATCCTGCCAGTCCAAATGGAGAATTCAAGAAGGAAGAAGACATCATGGATGTTTGGTTCGATTCAGGAACGAGTCATACAGGTGCCATGGTAGCAAGAGGTCTTCCATATCCAGCCGATGTATATTTTGAAGGTTGCGATCAATATCGCGGTTGGTTCAATTCGTCATTGATCACGGGTGTCGCAGTTTATGGTAAAGCACCTTATAAAGCAGTCGTTTCTCATGGATTCACGATGGATGGCAATGGCAATAAGATGAGTAAATCTTTGGGCAATACGATCGACCCTATAAAATTGTTCCAATTACATGGAGCCGATATAGTCAGACTTTGGGTTGCTAGTACCGACTATACTGAAGATGTACGCATAAGTGAAGATATAATCAAACAGGTAAAAGAATCGTATCGTAAGATCAGAAATACTTACAAATTCTTATTGGGAAATTTGAGCGATTTCGATATCGAGAAAAATGCCGTACCATTCGAGGAGATGCTACCTTACGACAAATACATGATGACCAAGTTGAATGTTTATACTAGAGATGTTTTGGAAGCGTATGAAAAATTCGGATATCAAGAAGTATATAAGCTTACGAACAATTTCGTTTCGTTCGATTTATCCAATTTCTATCTAGATTTTACTAAGGACATTTTGTATATCGAAAAGGAAGACTCGAAGGAGAGAAGAAGTGTTCAAACTGTTCTTTACAATGTTCTTTCCAATTTGATAAGATTGCTCGCTCCTATACTACCTTATACTTCAGAAGAAGTTTATGGATATGTAGGTGGAAAAGAGGAAAGTGTACACTTGGAGAGAATGCCTGAAGTCGTCTCTTATGGTGATGAAGAGAAAATTTTGAAAGACTTCTCATTGTTCTTCGATGTCAAGGAAGATGTCAACAAGGCTTTGGAAGATGCACGGAATGAAAAGACGATCGGATCTAGTTTGGAAGCTGAAATTTTCATTCATGCCGAAGGTGAATACTCTAGAGTATTATCCGATTTATCCGATTATTTACATCAATTGTTTATCGTTTCAGGTGTAACTTTGGTGGACGAGGAGTTGCCTATGATGAGTAAAGTAGGTGTCAAAGTCGTCAAGTCCGAAGGCGAGAAATGTGAACGTTGTTGGAACTATGTCGATAAAACTGAAAATGGACTCTGTCCTAGATGTCAAAATATTTTGAAATAACAAAAACCCTCGATGCATATCGAGAGTTTTTTTGTGGGTTATATATTTTTTGAAAAGCATTTCCCTCTTGATAGGGCCTATTACGCATGATTTTTCATTAAAGTCAATAAAACAAGATAACCATAATTCGGTTGAAAGTGGGGCGATGTTCCATTCTAAGTAGTTCGCTTTTTCGTATAATTAATTATGAACAATGATGAAGAGGAATTGAAAAGATTAGATTTTGAAAACTTTCTATGGATTGTATTCATTTTTTTGGCTGCTTTGAATATCATAGGAGATCTATCCGATCAGGAGTACATCAAAACTAAAGATGCCTATTATCAATCGATGGCAAACAAAATATTCGAATTCACTTTGATAATATCTTTCATCATATACATCTATTATTTTATAAGGAACTATGCCTTCTATGAAAAAGCGACGGGTAAAGAAAAAGAGAAACTTTTTATAAAACTATTGGGTAGTGTGTTCATCTTGATCGGAGCGATTTGTTTCATATATTTTCAATTTGTCGACGATTCGTTCGAAGGAACTCCTGCAATATAAATTTTTGCAACTCTCAAAACATTTCCTGTTCAAAACGGGGTATAATAATGTAGTATTACGCTCGTGAAAGGAAGAAATTTATGGATCAAGAAAAAATTGGAAAATTCATAGCAGAGTGTAGGAAGGAAAAAGAACTCACTCAGTCACAGTTGGCCGAAAAATTGGGCGTGACAGACAAGACTATAAGCAATTGGGAAAATGCGAGATGTATGCCCGACTTGACTTTGTTCAAGCCACTTACCGATATTTTAGGAGTCACCATCAACGAATTGATGAGTGGGGAGAGAGTCGACGATGAACATTACCAAGAGAAGTTAGAAAAGAACGTTTTCGGTGTATTGGCTTTCATGAACGACAATATCTTGAAAAAGAAGAGAACGATGTTTTGGATCGCGGTCGTTTTGGGTGCGATCGTAAGCTTAGCTGCCATGACCGTATTCGAAAGCGATTCTTCTTGGGGATCGATATTTGCTATTTTTGGATGTGTCGTATCTTCAGTAGGAGCATTTCAACTAGTAAAAGCGCATCATATGAAGAGAAGTAAAATTTTTGTATTTGCTTATGTATTCATCTATTTGATAGTTTTAATGTTAGTCGATTTTGCAAGTGTGATGTTGATGAGACAAGCTCCGAGATTTTCGTATTTAAAAGAATATTCGGATAACATCATTTTATATCATGCACCTTTCTATCGAGTTTACTGTGTAAATTATGGTTCGAATAGAGAATACTTCATAATCGATACGAAGGGTGAATACGACGAGGATACTGTTCCCAATGTTCCATTCGATCGCGATAAAGCCGGCATAGATAACATTGTTCGTTTTAAAAATGCTTATGTAGGAAACAACTCGAATACCGGCAATTTGATAAACAATTTACCATTATCGGAGTATGGTTACACTTTCGAGATAGATTCAGAAAACAATGGACTCGTGATCAACTATCATATGACAGATTGGTACATAGAAGAAAGAGGTTATCTTAGAAAAGCTCTCATTTATGACGCGGTAGCCTTATTCGTAATGATAGACAATTTAAAATATGTAGAATTCAACTTCAGTGGAGAAGTTTACGATGTATCACGAGAAGATATCCTCGAGTATCCTCATTTTGAGGAAATTTGCAAAGAAAAAGTAGATAAAGAAAAATTCAATTTGCATTTGGAGAGCAAAATAAAAGACGAAGAGTTCGTCGATGATATGTTTTCTTCGATCATAGGGAAAAAGGCAAATTCTTAAATGGATTTGTCTTTTATAAATGCTAAAATATCTTTTTCAGTCAATCCCAAGATCATGATCAGTTTTTGAATTGTTTCGAATTTGGCATATTTATATTGACCATTTTCGATGCGGTGTAAGTTTCTCCACGAAATATCGCACATTTCAGCTAGTTGTTCGAGAGTGTATCCTCTTTTTATTCTATATTCCTTCAACATAGTTGTCACCTCTACATGACAATTATGTCATCATCGTCGTTGCTTGTGTATGTCATTCGAGTCATAACTGCCGATGTGTCGAATTTTGGCAAACTTTCGTATATGAAGTTTGTTGTATTATCCATGTGTACGTTTTATAATTGATAATGTGAATATAATAAGAAAAGGTGGTTAATATGCACAACTTTTTAACGGCAGGTTTGGTCAAAAAGATCACACTTTATTCTGCAAATCCTCAAAAATTTGCACTGAATGAAAGCAAAAAAATTGTACTCGAAGAACTCGGTAAAGAAATCGATTTGTCTTTGTACGAAGAAAGAGTCATCGATGAAGAAGTATCTTTGACATTGAAGGAAGATATTTTATCTAAAAATGTTAAAAACTTCTTGAAAGAAATCGAAGAATATATGGGCACTTTTGTTTCATTCGATGAAGTAAACGGTGTCGATTATGTGGAACGTGATTGTATCGAAGAAAAATTACGATTCATCGACGATTCATTGGGAATAGAAATCGATTATTTCAAAATATGGAATTGCCCTATAGAAATATTGAGTGGTAGTAACATCCTTACGAACACTTTAAACAAATTTGCTAGGAAAGGTATCGATAATATTCTCGGTAAAACACTAGTATTTTATGTAGAAAATTGAGTCGATATTTTGTTTTGAGGTCTAAAGTCTCCTGTTGGTCGAAATAAAAGTTACAATCTTTTGTATACCATAAGTATTGTAAAAGTATATGGTGAGTGTTTTAATAGTCCTTGAGAGAACTTTGGATTTTGATAAAAAAATTTGTCACGGCAATGACAAATTTATTCTACACACACCTTATCATCAGTATCACTCATTATACTCTTCGGATATGGTTTTCTTTCATCCGTGTTGTAGAGTATATAATCTACGGAGACATTGTAATACACAGCCAATTTTTTGAGTTGTTCATAAGTCATTTGACTAGTTTCCGTTTCATAACGTGAATACTGTTGTTGAGAGACATTTAGCACTTTGCTTATTTCTCTTTGTGATTTATCATTATCTTCACGGAGTTCTCTTATTCTATTCGTATAATTCACCTCCTATCTTTTAAATATAGTTTACTCTATCATACTCAAAAAATGAGTATCGACTTTTACGCATTTGAGGAGTATTTTTTTGCCATTTTTTTCCAAAGTAATTGTCGAGCAGTTTTATTATGTTTGTACAATTTCGATTTTATTAATAAAGTCAACCATATAGTTGAGTATACAAAGTATTTGTTGTATATGATAGTAGACCTTTATCTATGCATTGTGATATCATTGCGCTTGCTTATACAAAATATATTTTGTATAATGTTTTTAGAATATAACATACTAGATAGTCACAAAGCGACAAGATATTATTCTCGATTGTGATAATCTATTTTGAGAGAAGAGGCTTTATTATGAATTTGAGAACGAAGAGAATGATGTGTTTGCTAATCGCGATTGCTTCGGTAATGACGATCGTAGGAAGTGTGTCTTATGCATACTTCACTGCAATCGGTGAAGTTACTCCTATGGATGCGACTTTGAATACGGCACGTGTAAGTGCCAAGTTCAGTGATAATGATTTGGGATTTAATGCCGTATTGAACTTCGGAGAATCGGTTACAAAGAAATTTACAATAGAAAACACAGGTACGGCAGACGCAAAAGTCAAAATGTTCTTCGATCAAATGGTCAATACATACACTGAAGGTAGTTTATCTTATACACTATCTTACAGTGAAACTGAAGATGGACCTTATACTGAAGTAGTAAGTAAAACCAATGTACCACAGTCCAAGAATGCTTCAAAGA
>CAOJEC010000052.1 GCA_948433885.1 uncultured bacterium
AAGCAATCGCGATTAGCAAACACATCATTCTCTTCGTTCTCAAATTCATAATAAAACCTCTTCTCTCAAAATAGATTATCACAAGCAAGAATAATATTTTGTCAATTTATGACAGGTATGTCACATCTATTCTAAAAACATTATACAAAATATATTTTGTATAAGCAAGCATAACGATTGCAAAATGATGGCATAAAAACCAATTAAAAAAGGCTGCTGCCTTTTAAATGTTTTTAATGATTACTTGGTATTTGCTTAGGAACTAACGCAATCCTCTTTTCGACACTATCTTCATGTATTGTAGAAATGCTTCCATCATTATCAGTTGAATTTAAAATAGATTTCAAATATTGTTCCATTTCATCTAAAGTACAATTCAGTTTATCTGAACAATAAATAGTTTCTAGTCTATTCATCGTCATGTTAAAACAATCACTCGCGCGGCTGTAAATTTTTTCGTATGATCTCGATTCCTCGAAATCTCTTTTTCCTTTAAACTTGATACGAGCTTCGACATAATCGACGGCAAGTCGATAAAACTTTATTACTTCTTGCTCTTCTCCATAAAAATGTTTAGAATTGAGAAAAGCGATGACATTCATTATTTTATCTATAAAACTATCGTTTTGAAATGCCGATTCATCTCCTGTGATAAATTTTATTCTTCCCCATAGTTCTAGAGGACTCAATAATACCTCTGTTCCAACACAAAAGCCTACTCTTTCCTCTTTAGAATAAACTTTTTCCTCCAAAGCCAACAAACGATTCATATATTTTACACGATTCAAAAAAGAATCCGGACTTTGAACAGCCTCTATTTCTTCCGAATAATCTGCTTTTAAATTTTCGAGAAAAATTATTTCGTCATAAAACCTATATTTTTTTTCACAAGATCTTATATAAGTAGTAACTTTAGTAAAATATCTTTTAAATTGATCATTTTCCTCTTTAGAAATTTGTTTTTTTGGTTCTTCTTGCCCCTCTAAATTTTGCTCCTCACAAAGCTTCACGAGTTTCTTTATTATATCTTCTTGTCTAATTTGACAAGGATTTTTATACATAGAAGCCCCTGTCATTAATAACCCCAAAATGATACCAAAAACGATAGGCATATTATAGTATAAAAACATAAATGAAAAAATATACACCACCAACAAGCCACCGACAACCATATTATTAATTAACTCATATTTATAAGGCAAATTTCTTATGATCAAATTGTGACCATTCGAAGTACTCTTCAAATACTCCACTATATCCACTAATGCATATCCACGAGTATCGATCGTACCATCTCTCAAATAATCCTTGATGAATCGATCGCAAGCATTTCTAAACTGTAATTGTTTCTTAAGTTTATCACAAGTTTCCTCATATTTTTGTTGAATGGAATCCCTATTACTTTGAAATTCTCTTTCGATCATTCTCAATTTCTTCATGAATAATTCATCATCATCCATTTCGAAAGTGCAATATGAATCGACCTCTTCAAAAGAAGATATTGTACTTTTAGCAATACCTATATTTAGAGTTTTACTGCTGATAAAACAAAATTCGCGAATAAATTTACCAACGTGTATTTTGGATAAAAAGTAGTTCAAAAATTTTTCCTTACTCTCTTCTTGACAAGATAAAACCTCTTTTGTATTAGGATCAATTTTACAAATTTGCAAACGAGAACTCCTATTAGGAGATGTCTTTATTATGTATTTCATCGATTTTCACGTCCTTTCAATCAATATTATACTACATTCACTGTTGTAATAAGTCAATCTTCTTCGTTATCCAAAGAAAGGAGATTTTTTATATCCTCTTGAGACAATCGAGAAATCATATTTTGATCTCTAGTGTCTCCTTCGATCAAAGTATCACTCAATATCTTTTTCTTATTCTGAAGTTCGAGAATTCTTTCTTCGATAGTTCCCTTGCATATCAATTTTATTACTTCGACCGCGTTCTTTTGCCCAATTCGATGAGCTCTATCGGTAGCTTGATTCTCAACTTGCGGGTTCCACCAAAGATCTAAGTGAATAACTACATCTGCACTCGTCAAATTGAGCCCTGTTCCGCCAGACTTCAACGTGATCAAGAAAACATTGGTGTCGTCCGAATTGAATTTATCGACTAGCTCCATTCTCCTTTTGGAACTGACACTTCCATCTATAACATATGTAGATATATTCTCATTAGTAAATTCTTTGTTGACTATATCTAAAGCCGTTTTAAAACTAGTGAACAACAAAATTTTGTGTCCATTTTTGATTATATCTTTCGTTATAGATACTAAGTTCTCTATCTTAGAACTTCCGCCTTTGTAATTTTCGTATACGATTTGAGGGTCGATACACAGTTGTCTAAGTTTCATTAACAGCTGCAGTATTTTAAAATTCGCTTTTTCGATTCCTTCTTCGGCGATGACTTCATCTATTTCTTTTCTAGTTTTTTCGAGTTGTGCGGCATACAACTTCTTTTGCTCATCGTTCAAATCGATAAAGATATTGTTTTCTATCTTATCTGGCAGTTCTTTGACGACATCCTTTTTCTTTCGTCGTAAGATGAAAGGCGCTATTTGCTTGTTCAACGATGCCAAATGTTTTAGATGTTCGTCGTCCACTTCTTTGATGTTGTACTTCCTTTGAAAATATAACAAGTTAGCCAAGTATCCCGGCATGATGAAGTCGAAAATACTCCACAGTTCCAAAACTGAATTCTCCAAAGGTGTTCCTGTCAACGCGACCTTTGTAGTGGCTTTCAACGATTTCACGACTTTGGTCATTTGAGCATTGGCATTTTTGATATTTTGAGCCTCGTCGATCGCGACTAACTCGAAAGTGAACTTTTCATATTCTTCTTTATCTCTTCTCACCAAGCCGTAAGTAGTGATGAGAATGTTGATATATTTCGTATTTTCCAAATCGTGTTTTCTAGCTTCTTTGTTTTCTGCAAAAACTTTATAAGATAATTCTGATCCAAATTTATCGAATTCGTTTTTCCAATTGTATATAAGTGAAGTCGGCGCGACGATCAATATCTTCGCATCCGGTTTTTCTTTCAAAAGTTCTTTGATAAAGCAGATCAACTGAATGGATTTACCTAGTCCCATTTCATCGGCCAAAATCCCTCCAAAACCACACTTGTATATATTATATAACCACTTTACTCCCGTTTCCTGATAATCTCTCAAAATATCTTTATCTTGTTTCGAAAACGCGACACCTGCGTCTTTATAGGAGTTGAATTTACCGATCAATTCATCGAAAAGATTATCGGTCTTTATTATATGGTACTTATCTTTTTTAAGTGAATCCAAATAGACAGCCCTATATTTAGGAATTTCTCCTGTACCATTTTTTAAATCGCCATTCGACAAATCCATCTCATCGATCAATCTTTCGAGCTCTTGTAAATCGGAGTTTTCCTCCAAATTTAAGAAGTCGCCACTTTTCAGTTTATAGTACTTCTTCTTCCGTTTCATCGTTTCTAAAATATCGACGATTTCTTCGTTTTTAATGTTTCCAAAATCAAATTCGTATCGAAGAATATTGTCCTTGCCTATCGAAAAACTCGATCTTATTTTATTGTCATTCAAAAAGTTAGTATTCTTTATCTTTTGAGAAGTGAAAACTTCGTATTTATTGGCCAGTTCTTCTAGTTTGTTATCCAAAAATTCTCCTATCAATTCGACATCATCCAAATAAAATTGATTGGAACTCTCCATAAAGCCGTATCCTAAAACTTCTTCTATGACACTTTGCTCGACATCTTCATCTCTAAATACATTTTCCGATTTTTCAAAATAGTCTATTTCTCTCCCATCGTAAGAAAATTTGACATTCGAAAGAATCACACCTCTTTTTAAATCGAAATACAACTTTGGCTCGGGTGTCGATGCAATGACTATATCTTCACCTACTGTTTCATCCAATAAAATATTATCTTTGACGAGAGGAAGTATTCCATCTTTGAACATCTCTAAATCTTCTTTTCTAAAAGTTAAGTTGTCCATTCTATTGTAATCCATGAAACTGATTATTTCGTTCACTTTGTCGGGCACGAAGTACAAAGTACCGCCTTTTGAACTACCGACAAAAGTGTACTTACTATCATCCGTCAACTTCGTCAGAAATTGATTATCATTGTCTTGTTGCAAATAATAAAATCCTTCATCTTTTCGTAGACTCATCTTAAAAGGGTTTCCCTCTTCGAATGAAGTGATCAGCCCTTTCACAGTATCACTTCTATTTATGCTATATTTAGAGCCATCCATATACCTTTCCATCTTGACCGTTTTTCCTTCACAAAGTTTCAAGAATGTCTTTATATCTTCATCGGTCAATTTCAAGTCGCGAATCGAATAATAAGTCCTCTTATCGTACTCGAGCAAAAACTCGATAATCTTCTTATCTTCATTCGATAAGTAGTAAAGCTCGGGCGAATAAGTAAAATCTTTTCCAAATTGACAAGACCGTCCATCTTTATACGCGTTCAAAAAAGTTGAAATTTTTGCATTGATACTGTACATGCGGTTTTCACCTATTTTCAAGTATACGTACATATATGAACCGCGATATACAAATTCTACAGCGACTTCGATGTGCGCTTGCTTACGTAAACCGGCTTTTCGAACTTTTCTACTCGTATATATTTCTTCCAAAAGGCTTTTTGAAAGCATCAACATTTTCTCTTCCTTGCTGACAGGAAACAATTCTTCACGATAGTTGTACAATGAAGCCGCGATGTGTTTACAGCAACCCTCTATTCCGAACTGTGGACAAGTACAAGTGCTTTCCACAATCTCTTTATCTCTTATAGTTATTTTTACCGAATAGTTTATGGGTTCTCTTTCCGAATTGACCCTGAAAAAATGCAACACTTCCTCTTTAGCCCTCGAATCTCCGACATATCTTACATAAAACGGAAAATAACTTTTTCCTTTTATAAAATTTTCCCTACCGACATATTTTTTGATAATATCTATTCCAAAGTCATCATTCATATACTACAACCTCTCAACACCAATATATCAATTATACTAAATAAGACACGAGTAAATCAATATCTATGGCAACAAAAAAGAACCATTTTGGTCCTATAAATATCTTTACTGTTTTTTCTTAACAGGATGACGAACGTCAGTTTTGAGTTTATCTATCGATACTCTTCGAGGATCACTCAAATATATTTCATGATGCAGTCTACTCTCGGATATATCGAGTTCATAACCATTTTGCTCCATAAATTCGTGCATCTTCTCGACAGTCTCAGGTTCTTCATCGTAAGAACCTACGTGCATACATTGAACACATTCACCCTCATCGTAAATCAAAAATTCTACCAAAGAATAATCTACACCTTTTTTCCTTGTAGCTTCTTTTATTGCCCAATCGTTACACCATCAATTCTGTCTTATAGAGGAGGTTGTTTAACCTAAATTTATTATTTCATCTCTATTTTTTCTTGCTTCGACTTTTCTTTTTCCAATTCTTTTAAAGATTTTTTAGGAGTTGGTAAATCTTCAGGCATAACACCACCAAGTCTTTTAATAGTATTCCTAACTTCTTTTCCTACTTCATAATGAATTTCTTTAGCTTTACCATCACCTTGTATATTATCTCTTTTTAATTTTTGTTCAGTTTGTGAAATTCTAAATAAATTAGCAATTAGTTCATCACTACCTATATTATCTAAAATATCTTCTCTATATCTTAGATTTTTTCTTTTAGCAATATCATCAGCTGTTTCTCCATCATATAATCCTTTATAGCCTGCATTATGAAATATATCAAAGTTTTTAACACCTGCTTTTTTAGCTGCTTGATTTAGAGAATAATTTCCTTTTTTAGTTAAATTTATTTGATAAAATCTTTTTTCATCTTCGGTTAACATAAAATATTCTTTTTCAGTTAGTTCCTGGCGTCTTGTTTGGACTGCAAAATAAGTTTGCCCTAGTGCAACAACTTCTTTTCTAGGATCTGCATTTTGAACAATTAAATAGCAGGCATATCTTGACAGTTTATATTCTAATATATTTTTTACTCCACCATTAGGCATTTCTGATGTTTTACCCACTTGGGTAAAATGTTCATCAATCATGAATTTACTTTGTTCACAAGCCACCTTTGCATTTTCTATTACATTTATAAACTTCTGCCATTTTTAATATTCTAGTGCACTTTGTAATTCTCTAGCTAGCCAATATTCATTACCATACTCATCAATATGTTTAATACTTTCAAATATCGTTTCATTATATTCTTTAATTTCGTTCATCCATTACCTCCTATTTTTCTATATTTCTTATTTTTTGGATAAGCCCAAATTATCATATAAATGTATTTTTGTAGTTTTATCATAACTTCCAATATAAACTTCACTTCGTGACATTTGTGCTATGTGTCATTTTTATAATCACATTTAGAACATACGAATTTACTACCTTTTTATTTTTTATATACTGACCTTGGTGAAATATTTTATTGTTTAGATATTCACAAATTTTGCAATAACCAAACCCTTCTACATACATCTAAAATATTTTTTTAATAACATCAGCAGCAACAGGATCAATCATTAATTTGTATTTATCTTCTTCACTTCGTCCATAACAATAAGAAGCCAAACTTTCCATAAATAAACCATCTTCGTCATTCGGGTTTCCACTTTCTCAAATGGCAATGTAATTCATCTTCGGTATACTATTTGAGGTACATTTTTGGGCATATAAAACTCTTTATATTCCTTTTTATAATCGAAAGCCATTATTTCACATTTTTCTTAGGCTTAGGTTTGCTTGTCACTTTCTCGAGTTCGGCCACGACATTTAAACACAATTCGCGATTGTCTACATCCAATACATAGTGTTCTTTTGCTCCCGTATAAGGAAAACCTACTTCGGATCCTTCCATGAGTGGTTCTATACAATCGACCCTCTTCACAAAAGCCATATCGTTGCACACGACGACGATAGGTTTCTCATTCACATATATCAAATATTCTCCGAACATTTTCTTGCTTCGCACTTCTCCAACTCCACTTATTTGTTCACACACATAGTCTATAAATTCGATAGAAGATGCCATTTTTATCACCAAATCTTTCTAAAATATTATAACACGCGTCTATACAAATTGACAATGATCATCAAAAATGCCATAATATAGGCAATTTACGGGAGGTGCCTTATGAAAGATATACCTATAGAAAAATTTGGAATGTCCTATCCTAGAATAGAAGACAGTGAACTTTATAATGGTGGCATACACCCAGTCGAAGCAGCTGAAATGTATCGAGTTAACGCTTTCGACAAGCCCACCGACTTTTATCTTCTAGGTTATTATGACACATTCATCGATCCCGATAGAAATACGATCTATTATACTTTTTTAAGAAGAGAAAATGCTCGATTCACAAAAGTCTCCATATTGAACCCCAAATCTATAAATGACCATTTTGCCGCGAGTAGAATATTCTTATCGTATGAACCGATCGATGTTTTTGAAGACACCAAGTTCATTCCTCACGAAGACCCTATAAAGGATATCGAAACACTTTTGAACATTCCATATTTCGATCCAGTGAGCATATATATTTCTTCGAATGAAGACGAAATACATTATTATATTGCCGAAGACAACTTCGATGAATCGATATCACCTTTCATCGAAATTACTGAAGAAGATTATCGCATCAAAAGATATGTTTTAAAAACGGTAACTAGTATAGAAGAAATAACACTTACGGTCCAAGAAGAAAAACCTACGATCGTATTATACATTGGTCCAAATGGTGGAATTTACTCTCAAGTCCCTTTCAACTTAGATAAAGTCGACACGAATTCGTTGGATGACCCTCTATCGATGGACGATCTTTATGAGCTTTTAAAATCGGCAACCGTAGTATGGACAAAATTCGATGCAAGAGGATCTTTACAAGATGCAACCGATGCAGATGTAGAATCTATAATGAGAATCTTAAACCTTTTCTTCAACCTTACTTCTACTAAAAACGGGCATCAATTTGAGTTTAGGTAAAAAAATAACTTGACAAGAAAAAATCAGAGAATGTGGA
>CAOJEC010000053.1 GCA_948433885.1 uncultured bacterium
GGATAACTTTTTCCTATTCACAGCTTTTCAACAGTTTCTTTGACTGAACTGTAACAAGAACACTCCTTTTAAAAGGTGTCAAATTGTTTTATTTATAGATTCTAATTTTATTAAAGCTTTCTTTTTTTCGACGAGGACGCAAGCTAGTACATAATGAACGATGCCTAACGCGACCGCGGGCAAAGCGATCAATCTAACAGGTGAATCGAAGAACAATCCCAAAATGAATATGCCTATCGCATCTCCCAAAAGTGACGTGCAATATTTGAGAGTCGTAAATATTAATGAATACTTTTCATCTATGTTATTGACGAAGAAACTTGAAAAGATAAAATTGTGAGTAGAGTTCGTCAAAAGCAAATAGACGATCGTCCCAAATAGAACTCGTGTATCGTTCGTGATGACACAAAGTGCATAGGCGATCACTCTTATCCCGAACTTGAATATCAAATTGTATTGATCGTTTTTGAATCGTAAATATTTCAAGACGACCATGGACATGACAGTCGAAACGACTCCTAGACCTAAAATGAGGAAACTTGCCATTTGAGGTTCCAAGGTCATTTTTTGAGTGAGCATCAGCATAGGCATTCCGACGATCGTCGCCCATATGACCGAACCTAGTAAATTGTGTCCCAAGAAAAACAAGAACACTTTGTTTTCTTTAAAATATTTCAAAGTATCTCTGACATTCAAAGTACCTGTGGTCTTGGACCTATTCACTTCGATGGTAATTAAAACTACGAATGATAAAAACGTGAACAATAAACACAATGATAAACACGTATTGTAATTTATGACACGACCAAATATTACTTTTCCGACGATTAGTGATACGAATAAAAAACCTATCTTATCGAAAAACGATTCTACGAAACCTTTCTTAGTATAAATTTCATCATCTTTAGCAAAATTCATCATCAAAGGATAAACACTCGACAATATCAATTGAGTAAATGCTATATCGAAGAACATCAAAAACTTTATCGCAAACAATGCTTCTCGACCATCAAAAACGAGAAGTATAACTTCGCACATCATTTTCAAGACGAGTACTACCGTCATACCTTTCTTGAGTTTATCGATAGGTACCCGTAATGTGAAATAGAAAAGAGCCAAAACAGTGACCACATTGGAAACGCTTTTTACATGACTTATACCTACAGTTGAAAGTCCATTCGAACTCATCCATAAATCCCGATAATTATCGAAAACTCCTATCGACAAGCCAAACAAAGCCAAGAAAAACAACAAACAAAATCCCGTATTAAACTTACCCTTTTTCATACTCTCACATCCTATGTATAAATTATATCACACCTCCTTCTTTCTAGCAATTTAGGACATTTTTATTGTACACATTTATATACAACGAGCCCTAGAATATCAGCCTTTAAAAAGCACCTAAAAAAAGTTTTAAAAAAAGTGAAAAAAAGGGTTGACTTTATGAACCATTTCAATTAATATATGAACTACCAATTCACTTTACGAAGGCGAATTGGTGCTAGTATCACACTAGCCAACCCCTTTTTATTCTTTTTTATGAAGCAGCCCTTCAGGGGGGACTGCTTCTCTTTTTTTTTACATAAAATCGTCATATTTTGAAAAACGTTTTTTTCAATAAACTACAAAAAAATACTATGTAATACATAGTACCTAAATACGTCCTTATAAAGATAATAAGTTTCGTATTTTAAAGATCGGCCAATTTTTCCAAAGCCTCTTCGAATGTACTGACACCGATCACTTTTATATCCATCTTTTCTTCGTCTTTTACTTTCACAGCTTCTTCGTAATTTTCGATAGGACAAATGAAAACTTCCGCACCATCTTTATAAGCACCCAATATTTTGTACTTGACCCCACCGATTTCTCCGACCGTACCATCCTTATCGATCGTTCCCGTGCCCATGATCGTATTTCCCTTGGTAATATCTTCACTGACGATCTTGTTGTATATTTCTAAGGCCGTAATCAAACCTCCGGATGGACCGGACTCGCTGGCTTTAGTTTTGACTTTGATATTGAAATTTGTCTCGTAGTCGTTCACCGTCGCAAGCGATAAACCTACTTTTGCTTGACCATCCAAATCGATGAGTTCGGTCTCCTCAATCTTTATCTCGTCGCCTCTTTTGTACTCTATACGAACTTTGTCTCCCGGCTTTTTTGAGCCTACATATTCTTGAAAATTCTCCAAAGTAGTATATTTGTTCCCGTCGACTTTTAAAATCTCGTCGCCATATCTGAGTTCGCTTTTTGCGTTCTTACTCTTGTATGTGACTATGTTGTGAATTTCGCTCTCTCGAAAGTCGATCTCAGCCTTCGAATATGCCACATATTCAGCATTACTTATCGCTTCTCGCATGTATATTTTATCTATTTCGACCGTCTCATCGAAATCGACCTCATCGTAAGTTATATCTTTAGTCGATACTACATCCCAATTCGGTATCACTTTGGAAAGAAGTAAAAACGGCATCGATCCTCTCACCATACTTACATAAGTCATAGACAAAGATCCTTCTTCCTTATATGTTCCTTCCCCGCTGACCCGTTCACTCATGTTGACGTGTCCTCCCGGAGTATATATGACATAAGGAAGTTCATAAGTCATCACAAAATACATGATGATTATGAAAAGAATCGTCTTCCATTCCTCTTTAAAAAATTTCTTTATTTTTTCGATCATATTATCCACCTACTTATATTATTACAAAACAACTGTGTTTTTTATGTGAAGAAATTGACAATTTAGCATATATTTTATTGATGAAAAAATATATCGACTATCTGATTCTATTTTTATTGAGCATCATCTTCGTCATGGTTTTCAAATACTCTACACTCGTAAAAACCTCTATATTAGGTTCCCTTTCTCTATGGGTAAAAAGTCTCATTCCTTCGATGCTTCCCATCTATATAGTCGTCGATCTCTTGATCAATTATGGTCTTTTAAACTTTTCTTATCGTCTATTCAAAAATAACGCCTTCGTTCTTTTGATCATCTCTCTCGTCGCTGGCACACCGACCAATGCCAAATACATCAAAGAATTCGTCGAAGAGGGTTACATAACTTCTGAGACTGCCAACTTCTTACTTATGTTTTCTTATTCCCCAAATCCTTTATTCATTTTAGCATTTGCTCCTTCCCTCGAAGCTGCCCTATTCATTTTGGGCTCCATCTATTTGACCAATTTTTTCATATTTCTCATTTTCAAACCTCAATTTTCACTGAAATCCGCCCCGTTAAAAACCAAAAAGAAGTCATCGTTCATCGATTGCTTGACTGCTTCTATTGCAAAGTCCGCGGACATATTGATTCTCATCTTAGGCGTAGTGGCAGTCTATGGAGTACTCAATACTTTCATTGCCGTCTATCATCTCGATTCGATATTTATCTCTTCTCTTTTGGAACTGACAAATGCCTTATCGATAATTTCGAATGAAGGTTTCCCTCTCATGTGGGCTACATTCGCTTGCCTGTTTGGAGGACTAAGCATTCATACTCAAATAAAGAGTATTTTAGAAGGCACCGACATCGAGTATCGTTACTTCCTAATAGGTAGATTATGTGCTTCGATACCCTTCCTCATTCTCGCCTGTCTCGAGCGCTAAATCGTTTTCGAACTCCACATTGTTGATCTCATCAAATCTCTTAGTTATTTTATCGGTAGTCGTATGTATAGCCAGTACATCTTTGTTCACAGCCTCTATGGATTTAGATAGATGATCCCATCGTTCTTTATAACGTCTGAACTCCATACTCAATTTTGACAATTCATTGTGAATCACCTTCGCGTATTTATCTCTTTCCATATCTTTGATGATCATGCTTATGATGGTGAGAGTACTCATGAGAGTCGTCGGACTGACTATCCAAACCCTCTTCTTATAAGCATAGTTGAGCAAATCGGAATGATAAGCATTTATCTCGGCAAATATTGCTTCCGCAGGCAAGAACATTATAGCTTGTGTCGACGTGACTCCATTTATGATGTACTTAGAAGAAATGGCATCGATGTGTTTGCGTACATCCATTTTGAACATTTTTAATGCTTCCGTTCTCTCCGCTTGAGACTTGCTTCTATCGGTCATCGTTTCGAAATGTTCCAAAGGGAATTTAGAATCGATCCCGATCGTCCCTAAAGGCTTCGGTGCGAACAGTATGGCGTCTACGATAGTTGCATTCGGCAATGTATATTGTAAACGATAAATCTTGTCATTTCGCTCGCCGAAGACCGAAGATAATATGATAGATAGATTCGTTTCTCCAAAAATGCCTCGCGTCTTCTTATCGGTCAGTATAGATTGAAGACTCAAAATGTCGGCTCCCAACCCGTCTATCTTCTTTTGAGCCTCGTCGATCTTACTCAACCTCTCCAATACGTTCGCGAAAGTTTTATTCGTTTTTTCGAAATTGACATCCAACCTCGCATTTACTTTTTCATCGATGATATTCAATCGTCTTTCGATCACTTCGTTCTGTTTTTCAAAGTCCGATTTCAAAGAAGAAGCGAAGTCGTACTTGAATTCTCCCAAATCTTTCGTGAAATTTTTCTCCAACCTACTCATTCGATCTACGACGTCCATGTTGTCGTGTTTCTTAAAGATCACTACGATCTCCAAAATTACTATCGAGATGAGCAAAATGATTACAATTAAATCCATACCGCTTATTACCTCTACTCTACTTCGAACTTCTTACTTACAAATCTACTCGCGACATATGCGACGACTACCAAAATAACGACTTTTATCAAATAAGTTGGATGTGTCAAACTGTCGATCAAAGTCACCCCCAAATACCCCCAAAAATATACCATAAAAGGTTTGGCGATCAAAGTCGCGACCAAAAACTTCTTATGTTTCATATCCGAGATGCCGCTGAAGATGTTTATGGCAAAAGCCGGCGTAAATGGAAAAGCCAATAATGCAACTAAATTGCTCATCTTGATGTTCGAAAAATTGGCCACTATTTTCAAAAGTTTATTTTTATCGAACTTTTTTAGTAAATACTCGAATCTTCCTCTCATCGATCTCTTGCAAAGATAAAAAGCCAAATTGCATCCGATCACAGTCAAAAAATACGAAATGATAAAACCGACGACATGTCCGAAACTCATAAAATTGAGTGTTATGAAAACCGAAAGTGGCAATATGGGCAAAATAGACTCCACCAAAATCAGCAAGCATCCCAAAATTGGACCATAAACTCCAAGTGAAAGTAACAAATCGTTTATAAAAGTATCTATATTTATGAATATTTCTTCCATATTTGCTCGCCTCTTTACTTTCTTATTATAACCTTTTTTTCGAAAATTAAAAAGATATCTACCGTACAGTAGACACTTTTGTATTCCATTTCTTTATTCTATAGGCTTTATAGTTCTTCCTTTATCCTCACTTTTTCCAAACACCGGACAATTCTCAGGGTCATCCTCTAGACTTCTCAAATATTCTGGAGCATCTCCCAAAACGATGATGTCGTCGACAAAACTTTTTACTTGCTCCGAAGATAAATCGGATGCCAAACAAAACACATTGTTCTTATATCTAGTCGATCCTGTAAACAAATCCGACCAATGACAGCCCCAACAGACGAGGATAGAGTTCAATTTCAAAGAGCCATCTTTGTCATATCCGACTGTATAGGCAGGAACCCCGTCTGATGGCAACAAATTTCCTACGATAGGTAATATAGGTGTCGTATCCGTCACCGCGACTAATACTTTATCCATATCGTAGACGACATTTTTAGGAGTCTTTGCTTTCCTAGATGCAACATATTCGCCGTACGTGATGACAAAATCTTGAACCCTTTCTTGAATTTGCAAAGGTAAATCATCGACACAATACCAATAATCGTCGGAAGACTCTCCTCTACTGTTTATCATTCTATTGAAGAGATTCAAAATACCTCGTTTTAATACTCCGCCACAATCGAAATAAATAGGATAATCTCCTTCGATATTTCCTACATTTCTCTTATGAACAAACAATTTATTATCATTCATAATATTACCTTCATTTCTAAAAGGCCACTTTTTTTCTTTTCTAGTAATCATATTATATCATATAATTTGTGTGCTTAAAATATGTTTTTTATTACAAAAGACCATATTTAAAATTGTTCATGTCATTTTACTTTCAAAATCGAAAAGTGAAATCGTTTGAAAATCGAAGAAAACTCTTTTAATCATCACATCACTTGTCCTAAGAATAAGTGTATGCTATAATTTCCCTAGGAACATTTAATAAGTTGGGTGGAGCCAAACTTCATAAAAGAAGGGAGGCGATACGATGAACAAGAAGGATTTTTTAATTCTATCTTTAGTAATAATTATCTTCCTTTTAATATTACTGTTATTTATAACTTTAATATAAAAGAATCCACCTAACTCTAGCATAGATTTAGGTGGAACCAACATTATTTAGGCTTCACTCAACATGTGATTATTGAATGTTCCTTTTTTATTTTATGCAAGTTTCCTTGACATATTCATAGTAACATAAAATCGTTTTTTTGACAAGTAGCTCTTTAATATAAAACTTACAATTATTGAACCGGTTTAATAGTCAATTGAGCTCCTCCGAGTTCTTGCTGTGGTTCTTCTTCATAGAAAAATTTACCCATATTGTTCATCACTTCATAATGTATGCTTCGCACATTTTTGACCCATAAAATATTTGGAGATCTCTTGTTATCTACAGGAGCATACATGCCACTCATCTCTTCTAAACTGCCGAAGCCAAACTTTTCGTATCCTTTGAGATTTAAACAATAAGCGATTATTCCCGCTTCAGGCGTAGGAAACGATAACCAACCTGCTGGCGTCCTCAAACCACCAAAATTGTTTTTTATACGACAAAGAGGACTATTGAATCGCCCTGTTTCTAAAAGGGCGATCGGTAAGACATATGTCTTATCTAATCCCAAGATATCGCACACTTTGCCCATGAATTGAGATCCTGAATCGCCATTTTCTAACACGAGTGCTTCTCCATCCGCACGTGACACATGCACAGGTTGATCTATAAATAAATCTTCAGCATTTACTCCTAAAACATCCCAAGATACACTCAAGTTATCAGCTTGTAATCTATATGTAAACAATATGATGGCCATCTCTTCATTGGTGATTTCATAACTAGTATAATTTACAAATTCGCTTAGGCTAGCCGTATAATTGCTAGTTAATCCTCTTGCAATTTCTATGGTCTTTTGAGAATTCAAGTTGAAATAAGGACAGTAGTTCTCGATGCATTCATCGAATGCTCTTTGTCTTTCCATTTCCTCTTTGGTTATTCTTTGTCTTTCGATTTCTTCTTCTAACCGTACACGAAATTCATCGCTCATCATATCGATAACCTGAGGCCTCATTTCAGGTACTTTATAAAATTCTCCTACGACTCCCCTATTATAGCTTACCACTGGACAGTTTTTGCCCTTTATTTTAAAAGAGGTGACTACCCCACCT
>CAOJEC010000054.1 GCA_948433885.1 uncultured bacterium
CGTATAGTGGACTTTCACCACCTAGTCAAATACCATGCACGGCACACATAAAAAACGTTAAGCATCAGTCTTAACGTTTATTTTACTTCCATAATTACTGGTAGAATGATTGGTCTTCGACCTGTAATTTCTACAATATAGGAATTCAATTCCAATATTATTTGATTTTTAAGATCTAAATAATTGTATTTTGCATTCGCTTGAAAATATTTTTTTACGATGGTTTCTATACGTTTACTAATCGAAAAGATCAAATTGGCATTTTCGTTTACCAGTATAAATCCTCTTGTAGTGACATTTGGATGAATAAGCAATTCTTTTTTATTGACGTCTAGATTCAATATTGCTACTAGGATACCGTCTTTGCTCATGAGTTTTCTATCTTTCAATACGACACTTCCAATTGAGCCGACGCGAGATCCATCGACATAAACATCACCGGCTTGATAGGTTTTACTTTTAACGATTCCTTCGTTTGTTAGATCTATAGATTCGCCATTTTTTAAAATGAATATTTTATCTTCATCGACATCACACGCTACAGCTAAGTTTTTATGTTGTTTGAGCATTCTATATTCGCCGTGTATTGGCATAAAATATTCAGGTTTTATTAGTCTCAACATGAGTTTCAATTCTTCTTGAGTCGCGTGTCCGGAAGCGTGAATATCCGATATTTCAGTATTGGTAACTACTTTGACACCCTTCAAATATAGTTTGTTTATGACCCTGTTTACGGCAGAGGCATTTCCGGGAATGGGATTCGATGAGAATATTACTATATCGTCTGGTAGAAGAGTTATTTGTTTGTGTGTTCCGGCAGCTATTCTCGATAGAGCGGCTAATGGCTCTCCCTGAGATCCTGTACAAAGTATACATATTTCGTTCTTTTTGAGATTTTTAGCTTCATTTGCTTCGATGAAGATAGATTTGTCGGTGATCAAATCGTTTTTTAAAGCGATATCTTTTGCCGATTCCATACTGCGACCGAAAGTAACTATCTTTCGACCATGTTCACGACAAGTTTCTACAATGTGTTTGATACGATATATGTTCGAAGCGAACGTTGCCAAGATGATACGGTTAGAAGAGTATCTTGTGAAAATAGCTTCTATCGACTCATCGACACATGATTCGCTTTTAGAAAATCCCGGACTTAGAGCATTTGTAGACTCACTAAGCAATAATTTGACTCCCTTTTCACCGAGACGAGCCATCTTATGAATATCGCTCATAGGACCAATAGGGGTGAGGTCGAACTTGAAGTCGCCTGTTTCCATGATCGTACCTTGTGGTGTGTGAATTACTATAGCGTAACTATCGGGGATGGAGTGACTGATCCTTATGAACTCTACACTCATCGTCGAGAATTTAAATTCCGAATTTTCATCGAAGACAACCATATTATCGTATCTGACATCGCGATCAATCAACTTCTTGATAATCAAGTCGTTTGCAATTTTTGAAGTATAAATCTTAGGTATCTTAACGCTTCCTAATAAAAATGGTATACCACCTATATGATCTTCGTGACCATGGGTGATAAATAAACCTACGATTTTATCTTCATTTTCTTTTAAATAAGTGATATCTTGAATTACATAATCGACTCCCGGCAAATCACTTTTAGGGAACATGACTCCGGCATCGATGATGATTATTTCTTTGTCATTTTTGATTACGTACATGTTTTTTCCGACTTCGCCTAATCCGCCTAGAGCAAATACTGACGTCGTCAATTTTTTTTCTTTCATAGTAAAAAATTTCCTTCTTTCTTTGGTAAATGTTTCAATCAATCAAATTGTAAAAGCGTTAAAAGATAACTCAATTATACACTATAATGTTTGAATTTTCAAGTAAATACTGCTATACTTATACTCGAGGAGAATGATTATGAAAAAACGAGGATTTACATTAGTCGAGGTGTTGGCAGTCATTGCAGTGTTAGCCATACTTTTGTTGTTTGCAGTACCGATGCTCATGAAAGCAAGGGAAAATACTTTGAATGCTCTTTCTCAAAATCAAAGAAAAAACTTGAAATACGCTGGAGAAACTTTAGGTATCGATTTGGATGATTATATGTCTAAGATATTCAATTGTAAAGAAGGATCTTGGGTAGATGGAAAGTGTACCTTCGTCGAAGTTCAAGAGGAATATAGAAAAGTAATGAAGTGGAACACTATCACACTTCCGTTGAGTGAATTGATCGAACACGAATACTTCGAAGATATAGAAGGACATTGTAAAGGGGATATAACTGTCACTAAAGAAGATGCCGGTTATAAAGTAGATTACAGTCGAGTGACTTGTTAGGGGGACAATATGGGACTATTCGATAAATTTAAAAAAGTATTCAAAAAAGAAGAAAAAGAGGACATTCAAAGTTACGAGAAAGGTCTTTCGAAGACGAGAGATGAATTCGTGTCGAAGTTATCTTTGTTGGGTATAAAATATACGAAGGTAAACGAAGAATACTACGAAGAATTGGAAAGAATCTTGATCGAAGCTGACATAGGCGTCAAGACTGTCTACGATCTTTTAGATAAACTCCGCAAGAGGGTGAAAGAGGAAAACATAACCAACACGAAAGAATTGGGAGAAGTCATCGTAGATGAGATGTTTTTGATATATGTCAATGGAGAATCTTTGACCGACAAAATAGCGATGGCCGAAAATGGGCCGACTGTCATATTGATGGTCGGAGTCAATGGAGTAGGAAAGACGACGACGATCGGAAAATTAGCCTACAAATACAAAAATGAAGGTAAAAAAGTTCTATTGATCGCCGGAGATACATTTAGAGCAGGCGCAGTCGAACAGTTGGAAGTTTGGGCCGATCGAGTCGGTGTAGATTTTTATGGAAAAGAAAATATCGATCCTGCAGGGGTGATATACGATGGACTTTTGAAAGCCAAAGAGATGGAATCCGAAATAGTCATCATCGACACGGCAGGAAGATTGCAAAATAAAGTGGGACTCATGGCCGAATTGGAAAAAGTCAACAAGGTGATCGGCAAGCATGTCGAAGGTGCCCCTCATGAAACACTTTTGGTGATCGACGCGGCTACGGGCCAAAATGGAATCAGTCAAGCGGAGAGTTTTAAAGAGATCACGAACATCACCGGGCTCGTTTTGACCAAATTGGACGGAACTGCCAAGGGCGGAATAGTTTTAGCGATCAAAGAAAAAGTCGGGCTTCCTGTCAAATTCATCGGTCTCGGTGAGCAGATGGAAGACTTGAAATCGTTCGATATCGAATCTTACATTTACGGTTTATTTAAGGACTTGATGTAATGGAAGAAGTAGTACACTTTAACGAATTATACGATTTATATAGAGAATTGTTAACCGATCGTCAAAGAGAAATTTTCGAATATTATTTTTTCGATAATTTGACTTTGGAAGAAATAGCGTCGAACGACGGCGTTAGTAAAAGTTCGGTAGCTAAGACAATAAAACAAGTAAAAGAAACGTTGGAAGATCTCGAAAGAAAATTGCATAGTTTGGATTATAGAAACAAAGTAAAAAAAGAATTTGAGAATGAGCCGGACATATTGAATAGATTGGCGAAATATGATAATATAGAATCATGATATAGAAAGGAAGTAATTTTAAATGATAGTATGGATAGTTTTGGCGGTCATCGCTGCCTTTATAGTTTTGTATGTGATTGCAACTTATAACAGTTTGGTGGGCTTAAGAAATAGAGTCAACGATCAGTGGAGTCAAATAGATGTCGAATTGAAAAGAAGATTCGATTTGATTCCAAATTTTGTCAACACAGTCAAAGGGTATGCAAAACACGAAAGTGAAACATTGGAAGGTGTCATCGCTGCTAGAAACAGCTATTTATCTGCAGGTTCTAAAGAAGATGCCATGAATGCCGACAATATGCTTACAAACACCTTGACTAAGCTGTTTGCACTCACTGAGAGTTATCCCGATTTGAAGGCTAATGAGAACTTTTTGGAGTTACAACGTCAACTAGAAGAAACCGAAAACAAGATAAGTTATGCTCGTAAGTTTTACAATGACACAGCATTGCAAATGAACAACAAAGTCGATATGTTTCCTTCGAATATAATAGCCGGTTTGTTCAAATTCAATAAGGTCGAATTTTTCAAGGCTCAGGAAGCCGAAAGAGAAAACGTAAAAGTTGAATTTTAGTACTAGCCTGACGTAACGTTGGGCTTTTTATTTAGGAGGTTCCATTATGAATAGATGGAAAGTTTTGTTGATAGGATTAGTCGTCGCGATCACTCCATGGTTCGTCTCGGCGAGTACAGTTGATTACGATGTCGAGAGAGTTTACATGGATGTCAATGTCGACATGGTAGGAAGTATGCGCGTAAGAGAAGCCATAGTGGTCAAAGGCTCGCTCAATGGATTCGAAAGAAAAATCACTTATAGAGACAGTACTTTGGAACCGTGGAAAGCAGGATCGGTCGATTTTTCGGGTTCGTCTTTTTACAATGCTCGTGGTGTCGATCTATCGAAAATTTCTGCTTATGCAATCGATAAAGAGGAATTAGGCTGGGATGTCTTGTCGAAAGATTACGAAGATTTTGAAGAAGTGACACATGCTATAGTAGGAAACGAAGGTGTCTATACTAAACAAACTACGGCTGATGGGGTGGATGTCAAAGTTTATTCTCCGAGTGAAGGTGGATACATTGTCTATTACTTCGAATATTTTATAGATCAAGCGATCGTATTACACGAGGACGTAGCAGAATTGTGCTTTGGCTTTTTTAGACTCGATAATGACGACGTCAAAGAAGTGCACATACAAGTCAAAATTGCCGACGGGAACACGACCGATGTATTTCGTTTTTGGGGTCGTGGAGGATTGGATGGAAGCATCGCTGCGATCGAAGGAACAAAAAAAGCGGATGGTACTCAAACATACAAAGGAGTAGTACTCGATCTTTACGATTATCATGCCGGGGAAGATGTGACTATTCGCATGACCATGGATAAAAGAGCGTTCGATACGGTCGCGCCTGTTTTGAATAACAGTAAGCAAAAAGCATTAGATGGTATCATCGAGTACGAGACGACTCTATCGGATAAGGCCAATCAGAAACGAGCTTTCATGAGATATACTTACTATGGCATACTCGGGTTTTCTATACTTTACTTGATCGGGCTAATCGCTTTATGGATTCGTATCTATATTAAGTACGATAAAGAGTATGATGTGGGCTTCGACCATAAATATTATAGAGAATTTACTGGCGACTACAATGTAGAGGTAGTAGATTATCTCATGAATAAGTCTATTTCTACTAATGCGATGAATGCTTCACTTTTGAATTTGATATATAAGAAGAACATCGACTTCGAAGAGGTTCCTTTCGGGAACAAACCAAAAAAAGTTAAAGTTGGATCCCTTGAGATGAGTAATTCAAAAAAAGATACTCTATTGAAGCTCGTGTCTCGGGACAATTGTAGTGACGCGGAAAATAAACTGATCGATTTACTCTTCGAACAAATAGGGAAGGATGAAAAAGTTACTCTAAGTGAGATAACCGAATATTCTTCGAAGTACGACACTGCCGAAAAATTTATGAGGGGTTATGAAAAATGGAGGAGTGTCGCGAAGGTGGACGCTGTAAATGAAGGTTTTTATGAAAATCATATGGAAGTACGAGGAGTGGCAACACTTTATGTTGTATTAGGTTTAGTGCTTTTAGGAGTCATGGCAATAGTGAAATTTGTAAATGTGCCACTCATGGTAATATTAGTGGCTAGTTGTACGTTTTTCATGACTTATATTTGGGCATTTAGAAAATGGTCAAAAAAGGGTAGAGAACACTACTTAAAATGGAAAGCTTTTAAAAATTTCCTTTTGGACTTCGGTTCATTCAAAGACAAGGAGGTACCTGAAGTAAAACTTTGGGATAAGTATTTGGTCTATGCGACGGTTTTTGGTATTGCCAAAGAAGTCCAAAAGGCTATGAAAGTTCAATTGTCTTCGACGGGTGTAGATGAAAGTCAAGTATTTGGACCTCGAATGTTCACTTATGGAGATTTCTATTGGATGAACGCTATGAGTAGGAGTTTGGGGAATGCAGTTACTACCTCGCAAAGTGTGATCAACGAACACAATGCCAATTTGGCACGAAGTAGTGGTTCCGGTTTCGGCGGAGGATTATCCGGTGGTGGAGGATTCTCTGGCGGAGGCGGCGGAGGTGGAGGCGGAGGCTTCTGATCTCCAAATAAAAATACTGAGATGTGATTCAGTATTTTTTATTTCTCTTCTTTTTTTATTGTGATGATAAATCCGTGCTTTTTGGCTATAGCAATCAGATCTTTAAAATAGTAATTACTGATGCCATATTCGTTTTTTCTTACCCAATCTTTCGATTTGCCTATACTTTTAGCAAATTCTATTTGAGAGAGATTTGTAGCGTCTCTCATGAATCTGATTATTTCATTTGCGTCATATTTATTCGTGTCGATTTCCATGTGTTCACCCAGTTCCTAATTTTATATTAAAATTATAAAGTAAAACTTTTCAAAATCGAGAAAAGTATGCTTGACAGTCACACTTCGACGGTGATATACTTTATTTAAAGTATGATTGATAATCACACGAGAGAGGTGGAGCAGTGATGAATAAGAAAACCAAAAGAATGTTATATACAACTATTGCAGTACTGTTGTTGATTACTATAATAGGTGCAGTATCTTATGCTTATTTCACGACAACAGGTACAACTCAAAAACAGGATACTTCTTTGTCGATGGCAACTCTTTCTTTGAGATTCGCAGATAACGATAATGGTATAGATGCCGAACTAGGTTTTGGTGAAACAGTCACCAAAAAGTTTTTGATCGAGAATACTGGAACTGCAGAAGCATCTCTCAGTTTGGATTGGAACAATATGATAAATACCTATTTGAATGGTAGTCTTACTTATAGACTAACATACAGCAACGAAGAAGATGGAGTATATGAAGAAATACTACCATCTAGCAATGTTCCAACTTCAGAAGAAGCAATTACTCAAACTATGGTAAGTGAATTATCGGTACCTGTAGGAGAAACATATTATTACAATTTGGAAATCACTTTAAACAATTTACCCGAAGTAGATCAATCCGATGATATAGATGCAATATTCACGACATCATTCGATGTAGGGCAACCTTTGAAATATAGATATTACAAACTGAGAGTAGATTCAAATGGAGGAACATGGCAAGAGTTCACTTCACCTCAAGAATATTTATTAAAGAACGAAGAAACTAAGATGATGGAAAATCCTACGAGAGTTGGTTATACTTTTGCAGGTTGGAACCTGAAAGGAGTATCTTCAAGTCTAGAAGACAATTTGTTCACCATGGGAATAAGTGATG
>CAOJEC010000055.1 GCA_948433885.1 uncultured bacterium
TATACCATATTTTTCGTTTACTCAAAATTTAGTATAAATTGCTAAACATTATACATTCTTTACTTCATTTGGTCAATACATATTTTTAAAACGTATACATTTATCACACTTCAAATTGGATGAACATACTATAAAATGGTTGGTGATATATTTTGAAAAAAATAATAAATAAACTTTCAAACTTTATTATGCTCATAGCGGTAATATCTACATGTGTACTCACAATGGCTGGTTGCCAAAAAGAAACCGAAAATGATATGACGACGATTAGACTTGGAGAAGTGACACATAGCCCATTCTATGCTCCATTGTACGTTGCCATAGAAAAAGGTTATTTCACCGAAGAAAATTTGAAAATAGACTTATCTTTGATAAGCGGTGCGAATAACGTAGCCGCGGCAGTTTTGTCGGGCGATATCGATGTAGGATTTTGTGGACCGGAAGCGACTATCTATATATACAACGGCAAAGAATCCGATTACATCAAAACTTTTGCGGGTCTAACCAAAAGAGATGGACAATTCATCGTCGCGAGAGATGCCATCGACAACTTCGATTGGGAAATGCTGAAAGGTAAAGAAGTCTTGGCAGGAAGAATCGGCGGTATGCCCGAACTCAACTTCGAAAATGCACTAAAAAATTCGAACATCGGTAAAGATGAATTGAACATCAACACATCAGTGGACTTTGCGTCGCTCACTAGTGCTTTCATAAGTGGTGAAGGAGACTTCGTAAATCTCTTCGAACCGAATGCTGTATTACTAGAGAAGATGGGTTATGGACATGTCGTCGCTAGTATAGGCTCTGCATCAGGAGAAATGCCTTATACAGCTTTCAATGCTAAAAAGAGTTATATCGAAAAAAATAGAGAAACTTTAGAAGCTTTCACACGTGCTATAGCCAAAGGTCTAGAATACTGTGAAAACTCTTCTTCTGAAGATATAGCTAATACTATTGCAAGTCAATTTAGAGATACATCTATAAACGACTTGATCGAAATAGTAAAAAGATACAAAGATGCAGACAGTTGGTTATCTTCACCTATCGTCACCGAAACTATGTTCGAAAACTTAGAAGATGTGATGATAGATTCCGATCAAATCGACGAATATGTACCTTTCGAAGACCTGGTAACTAATATAATAAACGACTAAAAAAAATTATCAAAAGCAACCTAGCAAACGGTTGTTTTTTGATAATTCGATATTCCCTTATGAAAGATTTATCTATTGTTATTGTTGTTATTATTGTTATTATTGTTATTGTTGGTACTGCTTCCTGAAGATGAACGTCGATCAATAGAGCTTTCATATTTAGATACAATTTTTGTTTCTCTATCCGAGATTTTTATACTGTCGAACGATAGATTCTTTGGTGTCACTGACAAAGATTTGACGACTTGATTTTTCGAGTCGATAAAATATAGTACATCTTTATTTGCAACTACGGTATTATCTTGTGACTTTCCTAGAAAATCGTATACATCGTTGAAAACATTTTCGGTTATGTTAGAAAAGTATTGTGATAAAATGTAACACTTCTTCATTCTAACTATTTCATTGTATGTTTTTGGTTTATTCATCTTTCTGCCTCACTTACATCTACATAGAAAAACTCTATGTTTTGGAATGGTAAATTTATTGCTTGTATATGATAATAAGCATTGTTTTTTTGTTTAGCATAATGGTAATCTCTCATCATAGCTGTCGTAAAGAACAAATTGTTCGGATTTTCATCTACTAAATCTTTATAATACAAACTGATTATATTCGTTATGTCGACGAGGTGATAATCTTCTTTATCGGAAACATTTTTAGTAATCGTGTTCGTATATATTTGATGGGTCATAATATGTTCTTGTTTGATTCTTCCCTCATCACCATATTGTACCAAGTTGCCACTCAACAACATCATGTACAAAGAATTGTTGACGGGATAATCACAATCTTCCAAAACTCCCTTTTTAATATATAATACTATTTTGCTATTTTTAGTCAAATAAAGTATGTCTCGTTTGTTTTTTAATATTTGTGATTCCAACTTGTATTCGCGATCGTCCACTTTTAAAATGAATATGTCGGGGTCGTATATTTTTTTCAACTTTTCATCTTCGGCGATTATATCTCTCAAACTAACCATATCTACAGCGTTTCCTTGTTTCTCTTCGGGATAAAATTTTTCTGCAATATGTGGGTGCATTTTATTCAAGTACCTATACACAGATTCTCGATTGTATTCGTCTTCTCCATATAAAGTAGCATTGTCTTTATAAATTTCTTGCTGTAATTTACAAGTATAAGACTTATTTTCTCCATAGATATTTTTGACAAACGGACAACCCGTTTTGCATATATATAAATATTTACATGTAGAACACTCTTCATTGAATCCTACTCGATTGTTATTTTCGAAAATTTTGGTTTTCGCATTGTTCATTATTTCTTCGACAGTATTTTTGTAAATATTTCCATAGTAGAAATCGGTATTTTTTTGACCTCTCACACAGGAATAAATGTCTCCATCTCTTTCCAATAAGAAGAACTTCTCGCCACAATTATCACAATTAGTACAATATGTAGGATTGAATTCGGCAAACCACGAATTTCTGACGCCAAAGTCCAACGATGTACCCAAAAATTCTTTTTTCATTCTTTCATAAAATTCGACTTGTTCTTTCTCGGTCATCGCATGTAATACTTTATCTTCCTTGCCGACGAATCCTATCATGAAGTTGAAATCGTTCATATCTAGGCAAGTATTCTTATCCAAATATTTTATATCGGCGATCAATTCGTCTATTTTATCGTAATGTTCTTTGAAGATAGTCGCAGATACTTTCTTTTTATTCGGAATATTTTCTAACAATTTTATATTTTTGAGTATAGTATCGAGAGTCTTTTGTTTACCTTTTGTCACCCTGTATTTTTCATGTAGTGAAAAAGGTAAATCCAAACTTCCACTTATCGATACGTCGAACTCTTTTATAGTATCTATATGTTTGTCTATATTGTATAGATTGGTTTTGATGTGTGGGCTGCCGACTTTAAAATTATTATCTTCCAACAACTTTTTATTATCTTTGTAATAATTGTATATGAATTCGATCGTATCTCTAAAATCTTTTTTCGATAAGGTTGTAACTTCTCCGCCGTGAAGCGAAATGTTAAAAGGAATCACGTTCGCTTCTCTAAACTTATTTACTGCAAATTTTAAAGTTTCCAAGTATTTGTCATCCTGCTTCAAATCGACAGTATTTTCTTTTAGATAGCAATACGTACATTGCATGTTGCAATTCATCGTCGGGACATACAACAAATGTATAAATCTATAGTCATCCATAAATTACTCCTCAAAATAGCTGATCTCTGTAGGACTTTCTTTAAATGCTCTTTCATTGACTAAAGCTCCTTTTGGCAAAGTTATATAATACAAAGAAGAACATTTTCTAAAAGCAGAACTGCCGATCTCTTTCACAGTTTTTGGTACAACTACTCTACTCAAACTCGAACACCCATGAAAAGCGTGACCTCCGATTCGAGTGACACCATTCGGTATCTTGATAGAAGTCAATGAACTACAATTTTCGAATGTATTTCCTCTAATCTCTTTGATTTTATTTGGCAAAATCACATTGTCCAAACTCGTATCACCTTTGAATGTTTCCCCATGAATATTCGTTATGTCATTGTGAAGATTTATCTTTTTCAAAGATGTCATATATTCGAAAGTTTGTCCATTGATCTCGGTAACTTTTTTAGGTATAGTTATTTCGGTTATCGAACTACAGTGAGAAAATGCTCTTGCGCCTAGATATTCCAAAGAATTAGGCAATTTTATATTGGTCAAATTTACATCATTGGCAAATGCTCCTGCTCTTATATCTTTCAATCCTTCTGGCAAAGAGACATAAGTCAAACTTTGCATATCTGCAAAAGCATTAGCCCTTATTTCGAACACAAAAGCCGGGACGATCATCTTTTCTATATTATTGGCATTTCTAAACGCTTCTGTTTTTATACTTTCTATAGTTTTAGGAAGATTTACTTTTTTAACTGAACTGTTTTTAAATGCTCTTTCTCCTACGGCAAGTACTTTTTTTCCTTTGTAATCGGCAGGTATCGTAACTTCTTCTTCATATCGAATACCTCTCGTATATCTGAATATTTGATAACCATTTCCATATTTAGTATAAATCACTTTCGGATTGAAAAATGTGATCGTAGGAATGAAAACAGTCATGAATACGACGATGATCACCTTTAAACGATGAGGAACTACCATACTTTTCTTTTCTTTGAGTACTGTATCGACTACATTCGAAATATCGTCGTTTGGATTTTTGATCAATGTTTTAGTCAATATATTCAAAATCCTGAAATTAGAATTTATAGACATATAGACGATAAACAAAAGTGTTTCTAAAAGACAGCAAAACCAAAAAGGATAATTAAAATAATATAAAGTCACAATTACGAAAGATATCACTCCCAATAATGCCAATAATATATTTTTGTTTTTGTTAATTTTAGAAGTAGTAAAAGATTTTATATCGATGTTTCTATTTTTAAATTCTTCGATTATCATCATCTTCAATATATTTTTCTCGTGATTGATATATAAGTCGTCGAATACTACTACTGAAGACGTGTCCCCCTCTATTCGATTTACACTGATTGGTTTGCCACAATTAGCACAAACTTCGATATTTGCTTCTAATTTTGCACCACAACTAGCACATGTTGTTAAGAAGTCGCTCTTAGAATAATCGACACCTATATAAGGATTCTTAATTTTAATTATCGAATCGCAAATAGAAACTATTATAGAAATTCCAAATACGGCAAAAAAATCAAAAATTACAATTTTAGGAGTAATAAATATATCGAATATCGATAAGATCAGTATCCTACCTAGAAATAATGTCCAAAATACCCCTTTTGAATTTCTTTTCGAAATAATATTTGATAATAAAGTAAAGGTATTTTTATAAAATATGGAGAAAAAAATCTCCACTATTATTGCCTCTCCCAATGTAATTTCCATAATATGTCGTCGTCCTTCCTAATAAAACTTTAAAATTACTCATCCATTATCATAAAGATATCGTTTTCATACGCGTCCAAAGCCGACAAGTCTACGTTTGGTACGTTTTTCTTTTCGAACGTTTCGATCCATTTTTTAGATATACCCAATACGTATGTATACGGAAGTATATTATAAAAATAATCCGGATCTTCTTCTACTAAAGCATTCAATTGATACTTCTCCGCAGTATTTAAATAATTTCTGAATCCCAAGATTTTTGCTTTTATCATCTCACCATACGAAGTTTTTCTACTTGTAAAAATTGCAAAGAAACCTGTCACGAATATGGAAATGAACGACAAAATATATAAAATATTGTAATTTGGATTCAAATCTTTTATATACAAACAAGACCCGATCCACAACGCGATTCCTACGAACAATAGTTCGAAAGTTACTTGCATCTTCTTTCTCGATTCTATGTCTTCGACTTTCTTATCTAATACATCTTCGAGAAAAGAAGAAATCTTATCGAAAACTTTTGTAAAAGATGTTTTTTCACTCAAAACGACTTCGTTTCCATCTGCAAAAAGATCTTGATAAACTATCTGCTCAGAAGCCGACAATTTTTTTGATTTATCGGTGCCTTTGTTTTTAATTTTATATTTGTTTTTTTGAATTTCCTCTATAGAAATATAATTTTTACTTGCCAAACTTATTAATAACGCGGCAGTCAATTTTTTTATCGACTTTTCTCCATATATGTATCCTATTTGAGCAGCATCCAAATTTTCAGGCGGATAAAATTCTACCGTTTGTGCTCGTTTGGCATAATTTTTCCCGTATTTCGACCATGAAATGAAACTATAAATAGACAACGAGATGAGAGCGAGGCAAACTACAAAACAAATCGCTCCATAATTGCTCGTTTGACCGACAAAATAACCATCGTTCAAAATCATATTCAAAGTCACTGCATCTTCCAAACTTTGACTATTGAGACTTCCCTTTAAAGTTTTTCCATCGATCGAATAATCGATTTTAGATTCCAGTTCGCCGTTTTCTTTTTTAAATTCGATTCGATTGTCATCAATGGAAGTTGGCATATTTATTGTAAAAGTCATGTTGTCGATCTTGGTGTCGTCGTAGTTGTCGAAAAGTCTAAATACTAATTCATCGTATTCGCGAAATTCATCTTTACCCATATCGTATCTATACATTATTTTATAGGTGTGTAAACCTTTGTCGACGGTAGTTTCCTCACTTCCGATTTTGATACCCATACTGTCGACATTTTTGTCGAGTTCAAATTTTTCTCCTTCGACTCTCAAATTAGTTATTTCCACTTTTTTGATATTCATTTTACCATTTGAATCGTAATATTTTATCCATGTAGGTATGGACTTGTGTATTCCATTAAAATTTGTGCCGAGGAACTTTACTGTTATAGTCTCTATTACGTCAGCTTTATTATTTTTATCTACATCTATCTTTATGTCGTATTTTGCTATATCGAATTCCGATGAAATATATGCTCCATTGTTTTTGTATCTATAAGTTTCTACCTTCGAAACAAAAAAAGGTATTGAAATCAGCAGCAAAGACCAGACGAACAATAATGCTGATACTTTCATTTTTTTATTTTTTTTCATGATTACAGTCTCACTTTGACATTTTGTCTTTCTTCTTCGTATGCCTCGAACATATTTTTAATTTTAAAACCGAAAATTTTTGCGAACAGGTTACTTGGAAACATTTCGACTTTATTGTTGTAATCTCTGACAGTCGCATTGTAATACTTTCTCGAATTTGCAATTTCGTCTTCGATAGTTTTTAACTGATCACTCAAGTCTCTAAAAGCAGAATCTGCTTTCAAATTTGGATATGCCTCGGAAAGTGCCATGAGTTTTTTGATTCCATTAGAAAGTTTCTCGTTGAGTTCGATTTTTTCTTCATCGACCTTGTTTTCGTAAGTTTTATTTCGAAGATCGACAACACTCGTCAATGTTTCTTTTTCATGCTCAGCATAACCTTTTACAGTCTCGACTATATTGGGAATCAAATCCCATCTTTTTTTCAAATAAACATCCATTGTCGCGAATGCTTCCCTGACCTTATTATTTTCTCTTACTAATATATTGTACACGATTATCGACACTATCAAAACGACAGCAATTATTGCTATAAATACGTACAACCACATCTTAAACACCTCTTTATTATAGATTATATCATAATTCAGGATAATTTCACCAACAATCGATACCGATTCATTAATTAAAAAATCGAGTAGAGAGAAATAATTAAATTATTTCGCCCCTCTCACACCACCGTAC
>CAOJEC010000056.1 GCA_948433885.1 uncultured bacterium
AATTGATGGTTCATATAGGACTAAAAAATTGCACTTGATTTTTTAATCAATAAATTTTGGAGTCTAGACTAGATAATATGCTGTATAATGCATAAGGACTTGGTGTCGATTTTGATGTATGGTATACTAAATATATGAGAAAAATTGATCGTTTGGACTGATCGGATTTATAAAATATTGTTAAAAGAAGTGAGGTTATTAATATGAATAAGGAAGAAACGTTGAAGAATGTCAGGAAATTATATGCTCTATATCAAAATGGAGACTTAGGAGGTGAGGTCATGCCCGAAGATGCAAATCCTCATTTCGAGAAGGAAAGCTTAGAAAACTATCTTTATTTTACACTACCGATGGCTCTCAACTATCAAAGAAATTCGTATACATTATGGAAAAGCGCCTTGATGACTTACGAGAATGCCGAAACTAGATTCATTTTCGATCCAATCGAATGTCTTAAGAGACCATATGCTGAGGTTCAAAGTGCTTTGATAAAATACAGGGTAGCTCTTCAAAAGGATAAGCAAACTGAAATATGGCTTAAATTGTGCGAAACTATGGTAGAACTTTGGAATGGCGATATTAGAAAGCTATTCGACGAATGCGACTACGATGTGAATCGCATAAGAAAGTTTATTCAAATAGATAATAAAAAGAAGTTTCCCTATTTATCTGGCACGAAGATTTGCAATTATTGGCTTTATGTATTGTATCAGTATACTAATATAAGATTTAAAAACATAGAAGACTTAAATGTCGCTCCCGATACTCATGTAGTAAAGTCGACTCATAAATTAGGGCTAATATCCGATGAGGAGTTAACTTCATCAGAAGTACAAACTCTTGCGATCGAAAGATGGAACGAATTACTAAAAGGGACGGAGTTTAAACCTATCGATATTCACACTGCACTTTGGTTGTGGAGTCGAAATGGATTCAGAAGTTTAGATTGAATTTAAAAAGGCTGCTCTAAGGCAGTCTATTTTTCGGTGGCGATTTCGTAGCTATCCAAAAGTTTATCGAAGTCGTCAGCTGATAACAACTCTTCTTTTGTACTAGAAATAGTTTTCATCAATTTACCATTTTTATAGTAAATAATGGCCGGTAATTCTTCTATCTCGTTATGATCTTTTAGTGAAAATTTGGCATTCAAATCATCTATGTAATCTTTTTCTAACATCATGTTCGTGGCATCTAAATAATAAAAATTATTTTGAAGTTCATGATCGACAATAGATTTCTTTAGATTTTCTTCAAATGCATTAACTTTTTCATTTTTGACATAGCTGATGAGGATGAAACTGTCAGTTGACATTTCGCTCATCGTATTTTCGATGTCGTCATATTGAATCGATGCTGCCATACGAGCAAAAACACTTTCTCCGAGTTTGTTATCGCGATAGGTATTGTACATTTTGACTAAGATCACCGCAACCAAGACGATCGCGACCATTGTAAGGACATAGTTAACATATTTTCTAACGTTAACTTTTTCTTTCTTGATGTTTTTTTCCATACAATCACCTCTATATTCGTAATTAAATTTTAACATATTTTGCAATTCTTGTAAATCATTTAAACTTATTCTTTTCGTATAATTTTATGCAATCTTTCGAGTATTTTTTCGCATTCTTTTTGTGTTTCATCCTTGAAATCTACTCGCAAGTAACCGATGCCCATTTTTATAAATTCGGATGCTTCATCTATTAAATCTTTCGGTTTCGAACTTAGAAGATAATTAAAATGACTATCTTTCACGATTTTATAGGATGATCCGTTGCGGTCTACAAGTTCAGTCAATTCAGAGCTAGAAGGATCGTACTTCATTTTCATAAGTTCTATTTTCCCATAGACGAATACAGCTATTTTACTTGCGTCAACTTTGGATGCAATCTTTTCTATTCTATCCGTCGTCAATTCGATCGATAAACCAACTGTAGAGATATCGTGCTCGAGGCATGCTTCTACAGTGTGTGAATTGGTCACATTCATCATGTAATCGGTGAAAACTATATCATTTTTTTCGATGTCGACGAATGATCCATAGTGAGATATCATATACTTCGAAGATTTGTCTTTAACCTTTGGACTAACATATTTTGGATTTATATTCTCATGTTTTTTTAGAAGATTTTCGTTAGACGAGAATACAAGTGATGAATACTTTTGAGCGATTTCGTACTGTTCTTCAGTATCTACACATACGATAAGTTCCGTTTTGTTAGCTAATCTATTTTTTCTTTTATCGATCACTTCATTGAGCTCAACTTTCTTTGGTGTCGTTCTCAATTCGTCGAGAGACGCTAGAGCTGTTCGGCGTAGATCGTTGATATCTTTCAAATTGATGAACAAATCAGGGTCCGCTTCTACTTCGATATTCGAAATAGAATATACAGTTTCCCCTGTCTTTTGTAGTTGCCTTTTCATTTCTTCTTCGCTTACCGGTCTCTTTTGGGCTTTTTGGGGGCACGATCCTATAGATTTTATCGCGTGTTTTCCTTCAGTTACTTCGAGTATCATCGGTTTATTTAAGTGAGCTCTAAAGATCATAGAAATAGGAACTGTTCTTTTTGGTAAAGTAGAGATTTCTTTACTGAGCGAATCTTTTGCAACGAGTCTCAGTTCTCCATTACCTGTCATATCTAGAAAATTGTCGACATAAGCGACTGTATTTTTGGCGCTTTTGTTTATCAAGTTGTCTTTTTTGTCGTAGAGAAAATTGATAATCATTCCTAAGTTTGCTTCTTGGAATCTAATTGTATCGCCTTGATGGATGTCTTCATCTAGTACGAGTTCGATCTTTTTATCGTTGGATCTATATATGCCAGCATGTATACCAATGTGATTCGGTGTCGACTTGTTTACTATTTCAGAAGACTCTGCTCCGTTTAAGAAACCGCGAGTCAATCCCCTGTTGAAAAGTATTTGTATATTTTTCATTTCTTCTTCTGTTACTTGATAAATAGTTCCGTCGTAATGCGCATCGATCAGTTTTCTATATATCTTGGTCATGTATCCAACATATTCGGGGCTTTTCATTCTTCCTTCGATTTTTAAACAGCTGATACCTGCTTCGATCAGGTCATGAACATAGTCGACTGTGTATAAGTCCTTTAAACTCAAATGATAAGATGCCTTTTTTTCGACTTCACCATTCTTTTTGAGTTTGTACGGGAGACGACAAAGGCCTGCACATTCCCCTCGATTGCCACTTCTTCCTAAAATTTGACTCGAAAATAGGCATTGTCCCGAATAAGAAACACAAAGTGCACCATGGCAAAAAACTTCCAATTCCAACTTCTTAGGCAACTTTTCAATTTCTTTTAGACTCAGTTCCCTATCCAAAACTACTCTCTTTACACCTACCGTCTTCAAAAATTCCACAGTTTTTGCGCCGTCATTGTGAAATTGTGTGCTAGCGTGAATTTCCAATTGCGGTGCTATTTTCCGGATCAACTTTATCATTCCCAAGTCTTGAACTAATACTGCGTCGACTCCTTGGTTGTGGATAAACTTGACATATTCCACAAAGTCATTTACTTCATCGTCGTAAATCAAGGTGTTTATCGTAACGTAAACTTTTACATTGAATAGATGAGCATACTTTACAGCTTCGACTAGTTCTTCATCGTCAAAATTGTTGGCAAATTTTCTTGCTCCGAATCTTGTACCAGCTAAATATACTGCGTCTGCGCCATATTGTACGGCGTATTTCAACATGGTCATATTGCCAGCAGGACTTAACAATTCACATTTTTTCATAGTGTCAACTTCTTTCTAATCGGTTTCATAATGAAAGAAAAATGCACCTAGTCGGATGCACTTTGGTTCGTTATGTATAATTTTTCATCTATTTTGATCAATGTTATCGTAGCAGATGTATCATAATCCATATCTTCTACGTATTCCCAAGTAACAGGTACTTTGTAACCTTCGTAATTTTTGTTTTCCAATTTGACTGTCGTCTTTTCAATTTCACTTGAAGATATGGAGGAAACTTTTGGTAATTTCTGTGATCTTTTGCCGTATGTATCATCTTCAATGTACTTATACAAAGTATCTTTAACTTTCAATTCGTAGTTCTCTTTGGCTTTCTCGAGTACAAAATCGATTCCTCCGACGTCATATTGGTTCATCTTGTTATCGATAGTGTACAAATCGATTATGTATAGTTCTGCTAGTAATTTAGCATATTCATCGAAATTGACTTCTTCATTAGTAAGTACTTCTCTCAGTTGATCGAAAGTATCTTTATATAATGGTGTATCTCTATCTTCTAATACATATCCATATTTCGGTATGCTGTCGAGTTCGACGATTTCGGCCGGTTTATCTTCCTCGGGACGAGAAGTAACTTTTATCACTAGGAATACAACCAACGATATTACTAAAAAGGCGATCAGTGCTCCTATGATTCTGAGTGTCGTTTGTCTTTTCACTTTTTGATTTTATCTCCTTCCGTCTCGATTAGGTTGTAAACGATGATACTATTGGATATTTCTAGTAGTTCTTCTGTATATTTTTTGGCATCTTCGATGTAATTTTCATCTACAATTATTCCTTCTTTTAAAAGCTTGTATTCGCTTTTAGAGTTATTGTAGTACATTTTATCCGAAAGGAAAGATCCATTCGGGAAGGCGATGATGTTTTCGTCTTTTATATCGAATATATCGTGACCCAATGCATAATCACTTTTGAAGCCGAACATATTTCCGAGAGTCGGTAGGACATCTATCATACCCATATAGTAATCTACTTTTCCTTTGACTTTTTTATCTTTAGTCCACATGATGAGCGGTGTGCTGCGGTTCAATTCGTTAGCATAATAATCGTAATCGACGTATCCTTCTTCGCCTTCTTCTAAAAGTCTTCCTTGGACAGGATCGTAATTGTAAAGATAAGCATATTCGTTTCTATCGAGTTTTGCGTCGTGATCGCCATAGAAGACTAGAACAGTGTTATCGAAAAGGTTGTTCGCATATAAGCTATCGATGAATTCTCCTAAACATTTGTCTGCATAGTGAACTCCTTTTATATAATCCCCTATTTTAGTATCTTGAAGATAATTGTCTTCTACTGTTTCGATAAGTCCTGTTTTTTCGTTCAATCTTTTTACGGTTTTAGTCAATTTGAATTCACCGTATGCGTCTTGACCATCCCATGGAGTATGGTTCGTGAGCGTTATGATAGTTCCCATGTAGTTATCGTGCGACTCTTCGACATCTTTTAAGATAGGTATCATTTGTTCGAAGAAGGCATGATCGGAAATTCCTAAACCGATCCAATTGTCTTTGTTGACATCGAACGATTCTTTTGCATAGAATTTGTCGTATCCTAGGCTTTTGTGCATTTCCATTCTATTCCACATGGTGCTGTTGTTACCGTGCATACTGAAAGCGTAGTATCCTTTTTCTTTGAGTAATTTTTCCAAAGATAAGTAGTTACGGTCGTAGTAATTTACGAAGACTGTTCCCGAAAGAGCAGGCATGAGTGATGTGTTTAAGGTAAATTCTGTATCACTAGAAGTGCCGACACTCACTTGTGGATAAAAGTGTGTGAAGTATAGTCCTTCTTTTGCAAGTTTGTTGAGTGTAGGTGTCACTTCTACGTCATTTATTTTGAGATTCATGAACATGGACATCAAACTTTCCATATGAATCAAAACGACGTTTTTGCCTTCGAATATTCCCGTATATTTGTTTTTCTTGGTCGTATTATCTTTATTGTTATAGTATTCTAAGAATTTTTGAGCTGCTTCATCATAGCCAAAGTAAGAAAACAATCTCGATTGAGCACTTTGGATGATGTCGTTCATTTGATAGGTCAAAATTCCATATCTTTCGACGACATATTCCCTATTCCATTGTTTTACTAAACGACTGATGTCAGTTCCGTCGAGAGTTATTATGTTCATACATAAGAGTATTACTCCTATGAGCATGACTGTACCAAAGTTCTTTTTACCTTTCTCGATCTTCGTTACATAATTGAAGTAATTGTGTTTTTTGAGAGATCGATTCACAAGGTAGAACACGATTGGAAAGATCAAGTATATGGCATGTATAGGGGTCAATTTATCAAAGACCGCATCTGTCACCGTATTTACTTGTCCCAAACTTTCGATCAACCCGACTGTCACATACGAATTGTAAAAAGTATAATAGATCGCGTTTATAGTGACTATAGTTGTGATGATACACAATACTGTTTGAAAGTATACGTATTGTTTTTTTGGTTTAAACAAGTACCCTATCGATCCTAAAAGCACGATGACTGAAAAATCGAAGAACAGAGCTTTGAAGCCCCATACTCCTGGACCTAAAGTCAACAATCCCAGTATAGATGTTTCGATAACAGACAAGATTATAAAAGCCATAAATTGTCTATTCGTCAAAGCAAAAGTTATAAAATTCTTTTTATGTTTTTTTAAAAAATTCGTTATTTTATTTTTCATAAAATCCCTTCTTACTACATAATTATATCAAAAAATTAATATAATTAATATGTTTTTTTTGTAATGTTGTTCAAAAGAGGGATGATCATAAAAAAGTTGTTGCAATTCGTTTAAATTTTTGATATCATCTTACTTGTGATGCAGGTGTAGTACAATGGTTAGTACACGGCCTTGCCAAGGCTGGGATGGGAGTTCGATTCTCCTCACTTGCTCCATTTGAAAACAACTTACGGACTGTAACAAGTTCGTGAGTTTTTTGTTTTTTTAAAGGCTTAAAGTTCTCTTTCTAGGAAGGAGGACTTTTTTGATGTTGGATTTTAAAACTATGGAAACATTAAAGCCAAATAACAAAATCTTGGAGGTAATCAAAGACTATACTTACAAAGTTAAGAAAGGAACAGTTAAACACTTATTACATACTAATTTACAGGTTATAGAGCCTACAGAGTATCAAATTACATATCCTACTACTCTTACAATACTAGAATATAAAATTAACGAAATATCTAACAAACCGTTTTATATTAAAGAACATAATCAAAAATATTCATTATCAGAACTAATCCAAATTTTAAAGAAATTGAAATTTTAGACTTTACTTTTTCCGTTTTAGTGAGGAAACAGATGAGAGGACTAATTTTTCAAATTAGACTTCGTAAAAGCCACTTTAAGTGAGAAAACTAATGAAAAAAGTGTAAAAAATGCGTAAAATTTTAACTTTTTTCATAATTGATGTCTGTTTTTTTGCTTTTGAGTGAGGAAACAAGTGAGGAGATGATTATTTTATGAGATGTGCCGTATATGTAAGAGTAAGTACAGATGACCAAAGAGATAATGGCTATTCTATTGATTCACAACTTCGTATGATTAAGGAATATTGTGA
>CAOJEC010000057.1 GCA_948433885.1 uncultured bacterium
CAAATAGGTAAAAACATATGCTATTTCGTGAAATTAGTCGACATTTCAATTTCAGAGGACCCTTATATTTAAAAGGAAAAGCTAGATAGTGGAGTTCTAAATATCAACCCCCTGAGAAGTTCAAACCTTTAAAATCCCCCATAAAATAAGAGTTTGTGAAGATTAGGAGCGATTTAGGAACGATTTTAGATACCTTTAGGAACAACCATTCTACCAAACTGGTAGAGTAATTTTTTAATCTATTTGTGTCATTATACCATAAATAACAGATCATTCTACATTATTATTTTTTACATATTAGTATCGATATTTTACGTAAATATGGTATAATGGAATATGAAAGGATGGTATTGATATGGCAAAATATACAATGGAAAAATATTTAACTGATATTGATAAAAAAGGTCTTAAAAAGACTTGGCGCTCAATACTATCAAATACTCTAAATAATAAGTTTGAATCTGATATTTTTATTCCAGACAATTATGGAGAATTATATGAAATAGGATTAGAACATATAAATAAAATTAATAAAAAAGAAATGGGTAAATATTATACTCCTAAAGACGTGGCGCTACTTATGTCTAGGTGGTTAGAGCCATTGGAAGGCATAAATGTTTGTGATGTTGGATGCGGTGCAGGAAATCTAATATTAGCTTATTTAGAATTGATTGGAAATAAAAAAGCATACACATTAATAAATAATGGTAACGTATATTTATATGATATGGATGAAATTGCACTTGAAATATGTAAGTATACTATAGCTATAAAATATGGAAAAGAATTATTAAAAAAAATAAATGCTAAACATTGCGATTTTTTGAGTAAGAAAATAAAATTACCTAAGGATTCTAAAACTATATCAAATCCTCCATATTATAAAATCATGAATATTGGAGAAGATTGGAAAGTCACTAAAGTGGTTCAAGATTCAAAGGAACTATATTCTTGTTTTATAGAAAAGATTATTACGCAAAGTAATAGATCTGTAATCATAACACCATATAGTTTTATAGGAAGTGGTAAATTTTATAGCCTTAGACAAGTAATGAACAAATACAATGGTTTTGTTGTATCGTTTGATAATGTCCCAGGTAACATTTTTAATGGAAGAAAACATGGTATTTTTAATAGCAATAAAGGAAACTCTGTAAGAGCAGCAATTACTGTTGTAGAAAATAAAAATGATATTAAAGGATTTAGATTTAGTCCTTTAATAAGATTTAAAACTGAAGAAAGAGAAAAAATGATGGATAATAGATATCTTGAAAGTTTAATTAATGATAGATATCAATTGGTAGATTCAAAAAAGAAGTCATTTTATAAATGCCATAAAGAATTGTTGAATGTTTTAGATAAGTGGGAAGCAGTTTCTGATAAAAGAATGGGGAACCTTATTGATTCGTCAAAAGGTGAAAAAATTGTTATTCCTACTACATGTCGTTACTTTACCGTAGGATCAAAAAAAGATCTTAATCGTGATGGAAAACGCACAATTTTTGTAAAAGATAGAAACATTTATAATTATGTGTATTGTATGCTGAATTCTTCACTTGCTTACTGGTATTGGAGATTATACGATGGTGGTATTAATTGCCAATTGACAATTATAAATAGTATTCCGGTTTTCTATAATAAACTTACTGAAGAACAAAAAGAGGATTTGAATAAAATTGCAGAGGAAATGAAAAATAATGAATCAAAATATTTAACTTATAAAATGAATGCTGGAAAGAAACAAGAAAATATTAAGTTTCCTAGTGAATATAGAAATAAAATTAATGAAATATTTTTAAAAGCATTAGGAATTAATGAAAATGCTAGTATTTTCAATAGGGTACATAGCAGTTCTCTTTTTGTAGAAAGTGAGGAGTATGACGATGAATATTAATAATGAAGCAATGATTGATTTTTTAAACGATATTTATAGTGAATCAAGAGTAACTCTTTTATCTAACAGACAAATAAAAGATATTGAGGAATTTTATAATAAAAATTATAATGGGTTCACTGAAATTGCTGATTTTTATTCTTCTAATCCTACGATTGCTAGAAATATTAAAAAGGTAAAAAGTGTTAGGTGTGAAGTCGAAAGGCAATTTTCATTAAATAAAAGACTTCAATCTGGAACATTATGCGAATGCGTTATGGCAGAAACAATAGCAAAAATCTATAATTTAGATTGCTTTGCAGATGTGTTTCATACATATATAAGAGATTTACCTGCCAATATTTTATATAGACTAAGAGATGATAATAATAAAATTTTATGTAGATATATATACTATAATCAAAATGATTTGAATAATTTTTTGATTCAATATGGAAATCCAACAAGATATGATGCAGATCTTTATTTAAATGATGAAATTGTAAAAATTGAATTTAAAGACAGAATTGCAAGAGCAGGAGAAAAAGAAACAGAATATGATAATGAGGGCAAATTAGTATATAGTGAACAGTTTGCTGAAGATAATCCTGATTATATTCCATTAATAAATAGATTTAATGAAGAATATAATTTAATAGATATCGAAGGTAATTACCAAATAGAAGATGAAGCAGACAAAAAAGCGATATTACGATCTTACTTCAGAAGTCTAGGATTTGAAACGTTAGTATCAATTGACGATGATAATCAATTAATTGCGATTACTGAAGATTGTATCGATATGCCTGATAGAGATGATTTTTTGTCGTTAGATGGATCAGAAATAAGAAGAGCAGGTAAGAATAGTTATAGAGTTTTTACTCCGGATTTATTATTAAGATGCATAGAAGCAGATGGTGGATCAGTCGAAGGAAGTAATGTTTCTATACCTGAAGAAAATATGACAGACAGGACTAATAATGGTCATGTAACTGGTAAAAAAATAAATCATTTATTTTATGTGTCAATTGAAAACGTTGATAATGAGTCTGGAAGAGTTCTTTTTTCGATTGAAGATGTAAAACAATTGAAACCAACGTTATGTGTTCATATGCAAATTGTTGCTGATAGAGATGTTTTAATAGATTACTATCATGATATATTAAATGGTCATGAATAAAATAGGAGTAAGTTACGAGTAAAGAAGTTAAAGATGAATGGATAGATGCTACTGCTTTATTATTTTATCAAATTTTTTCTGTAGATTATAAAGATGAGAAGTTTGAAAATAAATTGTTGCAAGGTGGTGGTGGAAATTCTACACTATGTTCTACATGGGTACAGTTAAGTGATTGCTTTATCGGATATAGAATTAGCAAGGGCGCATATGAATTACTAACAAGTTTAATTAAGGGACCAGATAGAGATTTAATTACTAAAGAAGAAAATTCAGTAATAGTGTCAAAAATAATCTTAAAAAAATATAATTATTTGTTTTCTAGTAATGCAAAAGGTGCTGAAAACAGAAAGAAAAATGGACAATATTTTCATTTTGATCATAATCCTTCTAATAAAAAAGTGCTTATGCTTTTAAAAAATAAAATACAGGATAACAAAGATAAAGAAGGATTTTTAAAATCTTGTCTTCTTACATAAAAAAAATACAGACGGTAGACTTGATTATGGTAGAAGAAGATGATCTTAGAACTCAAGCAGATTTAAAACTGCAAGATAAATTAGATTCATCTAAAAGAGATGAAATGATTGGTTCTGAATTCTATGATTTAATTATCAAATAATAACGCTCAGATTAGTCTGAGTTTTTTATTGCTCTCTTCAGTTGTGGGAGGACAAAATATCTTGAAAAACCTTATAAATACTGGGTTTGTGGTTAATAGAAAATAAAAAAAGTTCCATTTTAGGAACGATTTTAGATACTTTCTTGGCATTTTTGCACGTTTTTGTCGATATTACGTGGCTTTTGTTTGGCGTGTTTTAAGGCTTTAACCAACGTAATTAAAGGGGAAAATGACTGTCCAAACGCCCCCTGAAGACGGACGAAAGTCCGTCATTTTTTTGTTTAAACACAATATTTATAAGGGTTTGTAGGGTTTTAAGTGATAAAAAAATGATAAGTTTTAGGTCGCATTTAGGACGGAAAAAATTTAGCATTTCTCCTAATAATGAATAATAATATGAAAAATAGAATTTAATTGTTGTAAAATTAAGAGTTAGAGTCAAGAAGTATCGGAAAAAAATGAATCAAAATATAATAAAAAGTGTAAATGGGGTGGAAAGCGAAAAAGTTCTTTCCACTTTCTTTCAAAGAAAGTGGCCAGTCCGGCGAGGACCCGCCGGAGGCACCATTTTCATACTTTAATCTCCCTGTCCATTCGACTGAGATCAGATAAAGCATGGTAAGTAGGTAAAGTATTAGACCCGTTTAGATAAGGAAGACTGACGATAGGTAGTTCTTCTCTTTTTTTGAGAAGCGGAGTATTACAAGCAGATTCATCGCATTGAGAATTCTTTTCAGTTTGATTGTAAGTTATAGATAAGTGTTGAAAAGATTTATACCATTGATCTTGGCATCATTGAGCATAAAGTATTTATTGATATTGCTTTCTTTATATCCTTTAGGTCTAGAGGCAAAAATAGATGCAATGAAGTGGGAGATATGGGCTTCCATCGAAGAACCAATGGCAGAAGACACCATGTGCTTTGCTGCTTTATAATGGTTTAATACATACTTTATCTTTTTTTCTATCGTTACTTTTCTATGAGGATATTTATCTATATAAGTATTAAGTACATATTTGAATACTTTCCTCTTATCATTAAGAAACGATTGAAAGATAGCCTTACGTTCCTCTTCGACAGTAGTGATATGGTGAATGGCTTGCTTGAAATGAAATAGGCATAGAAGGTGTTCTACTTTTTGAAAAGATTCTAGTTTTAGCTCGTGCATCCCAACAGTAAGCCAATTACCTCCATCGGAGAGTACATAGAAATCCTCTATCTCGTCGTAGTCGTATATTTTTATAAGTCTATCCAATAGTTCTTCCCAAGGCTTACTAGAACGGCAAGTGAATACGTGTCTATTGATAAGTGCTCGTCTACCTTTACTAACTTGCTTGACTCCTTCAAACACGACAAAAGCTTTTGCCATAATGTCACCATCTTTACCTTGAGCACCTATATACTTCTCATCTGCCATAATATATAGAGTACGAGGTGTAGATTTGTGTCTTTCATAAACGATGGTAGTATTCCATTTACTGAGCCAGCTGTAGATCGTTTGTCTCGATATAGCGAATGGAGCAGTATTCTTATCGGCCAAGTTGGCTATATCGGTTATTCGCTCACCGACAATTCTACCTGCTTGGGCTTGGTTAGTATAGAATGTTTCTCTTATGGCAAGTCCTTTAACAATTGGATCATAGTGATCATATTTAGGTAGTCCAAGCATCTCATCCATATAGAAATAGTATTCATTCCTATCTTTGGTTACATAAAGAGTTCTAGTAAATGTTAGATCACCTAGAATAGTAGTAATAGTTCTAGGAACATCTTTTTTGCTCACATAGTAAGTACGCTTCCTTTCTTTGGAGTCTCTAAAGTAAGCATCAAATTCTTCGATTACTTCTATGATAACTTCTTTAGCTATATCTTTGGAAACACGGTTAGCTTCACTTGCAAGAGTAAGATAGACATTGTCTTTACCAGTTAAACTATTCATCAAATTATCTACAAAAGTTGAAGTTAGATAATTTATTTTACTTTCTAGTCGATTTTTTAACACATTTCTAAAGTTTTGTGATATTATGTTCATAAGGACACCTGATTTCTAGTATAATAACACTTCTATTATATCAGATGTTCTTTTTTTGTGTTTCCGAATCCATTTTACTCTATCA
>CAOJEC010000058.1 GCA_948433885.1 uncultured bacterium
CTAATTGATGGTTCATATAGGACTTAAAAATTGCACTTGATTTTTTAATCAATAAATTTACAAGCCTATAAACGCCCGAGTCCATCGACTACCGCATAAGGGTCATCTTTATAAGAAAGAATTTCCTCATATATTTCTCTTGCTTCATCACTTATGGCGTCGACTCTTATCGCTCCATTTTCAGTCTTTACCAAAGGAACGACTTTTCTTTTCTTCGTTTCGATGGAGACATAAAATCCTTCCGGTTCATGAGATGCCCCGACCACTTCAGTCGCGTGCTTAAAAACATTCCAACTGTCGAAAGAAGAAGCCAACGTATCGACTATATCCTCTTCTTTCATCGTATACAAATCGTCGACCGTAAACAACCCGGCTGAAATCGCCTTCTTCACTATCATGGCAACATATTCTGTTACAAATTTATCTCTATTTCCTTGTAACTCCAAAGCATAAGTACGTACCATATGAACGAACTTCAAAGCAACATCTAAACTTTTGAACCCTATCTCGGGATAACCATCTTCATTTTCTAAAACGAGTAAATCATCGTAGACCTTCTCAATGTCCTCTAATGATTGCATGTTCAACCAAACATAGGTCGTATGAAGTACTCCATCCAATCTATCGGTACACAATTTTGGAGATTTGTTTTCCAATATAGGATAATTAGAAAAATTTGTCACGTCGGCCAAACTTAAATTGTCGATCTTTAAACAATTCAAAAGTTCTTCATCATTCTCGATAAAAGAAGCCACATCTCTTTCCGAGGTTTCTTGACGTATCCTATCGTTCATCATATGATCGATCGCATGAGCAAAACAAGGAGTAGCCGAATCGTGAAAAAGTGCAGATATGGTCGCCGCCTTGTCATGAGTAAAATGCCAAGTCATATGAGCCACGACCAAACTATGATCGAATCGTGTCAATAAAAATCTAGGGTTATAAAGAGTAGTATAATCACTTCCACAATATTGAGTAACATGTTTTATTCTCTCCAAAGTCTTCGTTTTCGTATATTTATCCAAAAAATTCGGATACGTTCGATCGACAAATACATTCAAATAGTCATTCATTACTTAACACCCAACTTTAAAGACATTTTATCAATAAAACTAAGTCATTGCAAGACATTCACTTTGATGATAAAAATAGAACTAGAAAGGAAGAGAATTTATGAATAAGAATATTATCGATTTTTATCTTGCAGCTAACAAACTTAAAAATACAGTTCGAACAGGTTGGCAAGAAGTAGGAGTACCTGAAAACAAAGTCGAATCAGTCGCCGAACACATTTGTTGTACATTCCCTTTAATTTTAGTTCTCATCAGCGAAAAAGATTATAGCCACTTAGATTTGGTAAAAGTATTGAAAATGCTTCTAGTAAGAGAATTACCTAAAACTTTGACTTCCGAACAAAGTATAACTTCTAGTGAGGATAAGAAAACAGCTAGCAAAGAAGCCATCGTTAAAGAAACTGAAGAAGCAAAATTCGTAGATAAAGTCACTAAATTAGAATCTGACTTACAAGCAAAGATCTATGAAATGGAAGGAAGCTTTACATTAGATAGAGCTTTGGAAGACGTTGCAAACTATCCTCAAGATTTGAAAGATGAAATCTTGCCTCAAGTAAAAAAAGCTAGCGATGGATGGTTACTATTCGATAGAAAATACTACGAAGGCGATGAAACATTCGTTGGATTATCGAAAGATATTCAAGAACTATAAAAAATGTCCACGACGGACATTTTTTTATGCTCTTCTTCTCTTCTTGCTTACCGTGACGTTCATGATGACCGTGAAAGAAATTGCAAAACAGAGAATGATGATCATATTTCCAAAAAGTACTTTTGACGTTTCCCAATCGATCACTTCCATCGTCTTGACTAATTCATTAGTTTTTATATACCAATAAGACGGTAAAACGTGTGCAATGTTTAGAACCGACCTAGGTAACCATTCCATCGGAACGAAACTACCACATAGAAAACTGCTTCCTAATGCTATGACATTGACTATTCCATTTATCGCTTCTTTATTGTGTAAAATATTTCCTATCGCAAATGCTAAAGATAGACAACAAAGCGAAAAGACAAAAGAATTTAAAATTAGCATTGCTCCATGAATCGTAAACATGACTTCGCCGATGATCAAAACACTTATCAATACATATACTAGCCATAATATGAAAGTGAACAAACCATTGTAAAATATCAACTTCCTATTGAACGATTTGTAGTTCATACTGCTCACGATCGTTCTTTTGTCGATGCGTTCTTCTTTGAATGTCGACAAGATCAAACAAATTATGTATATTGCTCCTGCCAATAGACAGTAATTCATGAAATTATAATACGTCGCCGCTTTTTCTAAATTACCCGTATCCAAACTCGTCGTCATGACGACATCGACTTTTTCATTCAAAGTCTTCTCGATTGCCTCGACTAGCTCCCTTTCTGAATCCATCTTATCCAAATAAACGTTCGCGACATTCAAATATCTTTCCAACATCATCTCGGCTAAACTGGCCATGTAATCGCCCGTACTCTTTATTCGAAAATCAGGATTTTTCCCTGCCAAAAAATCTTCTCTGAACCCTTTTGGAATGTATATTACATAGTTCACATCTCGATAGAAAAGTGCGTCGTCTATTTCTCCTTCGCTTTCATAACTTGCTTCTTCGCTGTTTGCTTTCAAATAGTCGATGAGACTTGCCGTAATCCCTTCATTTACATCTTCATTGACGATTGCCAAATCGGGGCGTTCTTTCTCGAAAGACGTCGTCGTCTCGTTCGCGGTCATGTTGAACACACTGAAGAAAACCAAAAAAGCTGAGTACATCAATATAGGAACTTTGCATTTGTTCAAAACTTTCAAAAAGGTTTTAAATACTATCATACTTTTTCCTCCTCAAACTCACCATTGAAATGCCTGTCATGATCGCCGAAAAGATGAGAAGACTCGTCAAATTAAAATAAAATCTCTCGCCTGCTCCATAGTAATAAAGTGAATAAAATCCATCGGTGATCATGTTGGCAGGATTTATCATATTCAAAATTGGTGCATTGACATCTATTATGTATTTCATCGTAATTCCCATCATACCGGCAAGAAAACAACCGAACATAGTCACGGCAATGATTATACCGGTCTTCGTGTCCTCACTAGTTTTGAAAACTGCCGCTAAGAATACACCCAAACACAATCCGGCCAACGAACCTACTGTTGTGAGTAACAAAACGAAAAACATTTCAGATCCATAGTCGACGCCGAGTCCGAATATCGTATAAACAAACAGAAGACCCACTCCAAATAACTGAATCAAATAACTTGCGAGAACTGTGCTCAAAACCAAATTTGCCTTGGAAAAAGGACTGACTGCGACTCTCTTTCCTTTACTGCTCATGTCAGCCAATCTTTGATTTAAAGCAAACACTCCGAGTATTCCGCCATATAGGCAAGTCATGGCTATCAAAGTATAGAACTCTATCATAGTATAACTCAAATTAGGAGAAGACTCGTCGATCAACGAGACCGACTCCTCTTCTAAAGAAGCTGCCAATTTGGCATAAAAATCTTCATAAAATCGACTCATCTTTTCACTAGAAGATAAAGTATCCGCATCTAATGTTGCCAACTCTTTTGTTAACAAAACTTCCGAAATGGCAGTCGATTCTTCTATTTGCTCGATCGTATATTCGAACACCGTTTCATCGATACCATTAGAGTGAACGACCACATGCGGTCCATCTTCCATCAAAAGGTAGCCTCTTATGTCTTTGTTTTCTAAGAGTCTTTTCGCTTCCGATTCGTCTACATATTCTATATCGAAGTCTATCCTCATTTTCTTCGTTAGATAATTCACTCAAAACTTTTTCGTAAATTTGGCTGTGCAAAAACTCTTCATTATCAACAACAGCGATCTTTATGACGTCGAGTTTCTCACTGCTTTCGATATCCGAGAAAGCCATGTTAAAAAATGTAGCTAAAATCAAAGGAAAAGCAAAGGTCCAAAATATCAATATCTTATTGCGTATCAATGTTTTGAGAGAATATTTAAAATTGTGAAAAAACATTAGTCCCTCAATTCCTTTCCCGTAAGTTCCAAGAAGACGTCGTTCAAAGTAGGTCTTTCTGAAAATATCTTATCGTATTTTATATCGTTTTTACGTAAGTAATCCAATAGATCGTTCAAATTGTTCTTGCCTTTTTTATACGTAATATAGAGTACTCCATCTTCGAAAGAGACCGTATCGACTGTCTTGAATTTTTTTATTTCTTCGCATACTTTCTTATTTACTTCGATTCCTTCCACCGTAACTTTCTCTTCGATAGTTGCCAAACCCTTGAGCTCGTCGGTTGTTCCCGATGCGATAATTTTACCTTTATCCAATATGATGACACGATCACAAAGTATTTCAACCTCTTCCATATAATGTGTCGTATAGACGATAGTTGCTCCATTTTCTCGAAGCGACTTTATGCCATCCAAAATGTTATTGCGGCTTTGTGGATCGACCGCGACTGTAGGTTCATCCAAAAAGATAATTTTAGGTTTGTGTGCTATACCACATGCTATGTTCAATCTTCTAAGTAATCCCCCTGATAACTGTTTAGGATAAAACTTTCTAAAATCGTTCAGTCCGACTAGTTTTATGGCGTCTTCTACACACTCTCTTCTCGTCTTCGCATCTTTTATATAAAGGCCGCAAAAATACTCGATATTTTCGTAAACAGTCAATTCATCAAAAACGGCGACATCTTGAAATACCACCCCTATTTGTCTTTTTATATCGTAAGCATCGGGGCTCATCGGTTTATCGAAAAATTCTATTTTCCCTTCTTTGAAGTTTAAAAGTGACAATAGACAATTGATCGTCGTCGATTTTCCCGAACCATTAGGTCCGAGCAATCCCAAAATTTCTCCTTCTTTTACTACAAAAGATAGATCATCCACAGCTTTCAAAGTCTTATACTCTTTTGTCAAATTCTCCACTTTTATGATGTTCTTCATATGCTTTCTCCTTCTCTTTATTGCAATTTTTATTATAAATTCGCCCTGCTCGTTTGTAAAGAAAAAGTATCAAAAATCTCAATTTGATTTTGAAATCATTTATTGATTAAAAAATCAAGTGCAATTTTTTAGTCCTATATGAACCATCAATT
>CAOJEC010000059.1 GCA_948433885.1 uncultured bacterium
TGTACGGTGGTGTGAGAGGGGCGAAATAATTTAATTATTTCTCTCTACTCGATTTATTGTACTTTTTTGGTTTAATTTGAAAATTTCTTTTGCTTCTTCGTATATCTTTATCAAGACGAGTAGATAACGTGATTAACAAATTCGCTGTTTCAATTTTTGACATATTTAAATGACCGCGTCTATTTGCAACTCTTATGATGTTTAAGCATGAACTTGCAGATGCAAATCTTCGACTTTCTAAAAAATAGTAAAATTCCTGTACATAGTGGTCGAGATCGAATATAAATGATCCTCTAGTCAAAGTACTAAGTGTGAATAGTGGTTTTATGAAAGCCATGTCTTTTTCATGTATGCATATTTCGGTTTGTCCGATGAGTAAGTAATCGTACTCGTTCAATCCTCTTAAATAGATTATAGATCGTAGTAATTGAAATCCTTCTTCTTTTTGGTCCATTTTGAATGCATTTATCATTTCAGATATCGGAATATTTTCTAATGGTGGCGGTGTTTGCACAGTCGGTTGGATATTAGAACCATTTAAGGTTAATTTTTTTCTACAATCTATTGCTGCATTTAGAAGTTCTTCTATTTCCTTTTGTTCTAAAACGAGTTTTTTAAAATTAGTGAAACATTTATTTTTCTTCTGTGCTTGTTCATAATCTTTCAATTGAACTAGTCTAAATAAGTCGTTCGTTTTTTCACATAATGGTGTGCTCGGTATTCCGGTTTCTTGCATTTCTAGAATGTCTTTAGAAATAGAATACATAATCCTCCAAGGTACGCGAAGTTTATGTCTTTCTTCTTCATCTTTTAGAAGGGCTACTAATCCTTCATAATCTTTGTCATCTATCAGCTTGTGTATTTGTTTTTCTAAGATTCCTACTTTTTGAATGGCACGTTCGATTAGATGTAAAGTCAAAATATCGTTTAGTGAATTGAGGCCTTTTTCATTTAATAGTCGTTTGGCATAATGAAAATCCTGATTGTAATAAATAGCAATGCGAAGTGGAGAAGTACTTTTATCCGATCTATTTTGTGATAAGGCTATATTATCATAATCGATAGATCTAGCGACGATTTTATAGTCTTCACGCAAGTCTATGCTGTGACTAAGCAGGAATATAAAGAAATTATAGTCCTTATTAGGATTTTGACTTATCGATGGGCGCATAAAACCGTCCATGTATTGTTCCAAGTTGTCGAAATTCCCTCTTATTATAGAGGAAGCAAATTTTGCGAAGTTGGCTATCGGAGAGTAGCTAGCAGTGCGGTAGTAGTATTCGTAACATAATAATGCTTCTTCTATATTTCCTCTTTTCAAAGCTTCGACACTATATAAATATAGGGCTCCTGTGGACCACAGTTCATAGTGTCCTATTTTTACTCTGATGAGCACTTTTTCCTTCAAAAGAGTGCGAATTCTATTGTCCGAAAACCCGCATTCGTGAAGGATCTTTGTAGTCAATTGTCCGTTGTGAATGATTGCATGATATATGCGTTCTTTATCTTCGGTTGTTATGGTCGTCATTAAAACTCCTTTTAGTTAGTTATTCGGTGAAAGAGGCGTCGACATAATAGATCGGTCTTCCCTCTTCGTAATATTTCTTTTCAAAATCGGTCATGATGTTGGATATTTCTCTTTCGTCATGATGTAAATCTAAACTGACTTTGTCAAAAACATACCAGTATTGAGATAATGTTTCTAGAGAATATGCGAACAAACCCTTATTGTCAGTTTTGAGTATTATATGTTTCTTTTTTTTGAATATTTTATCGTAAAGTTTTAAGTAATTGTAATGCGTAAATCTCTTTTTTTCGTCGATCTTTTTTGGCCACGGTTCCGAAAAGGTGAGATATATTGTATCTATTTCTTTACCAAAAAATTCTTCTAGATCGTGAGCATCAGCATTGATGAGTTTCAAGTTAGGCAAATTTTGACCTTTCAATCTTTCTACGGCCATGACGAGTTGGGAATCGACAATTTCCAAACCGATGAAGTTGATATTCGGATATTTTTTGGCCATCTTGATGATGAATTCTCCTCTACCCGTCCCGAGTTCTAAATGAATTGGATTTTTATTTCCGAATAAGTCATTCCATTTTTTCTTGTATTTACTCGGATTACCCACGAGGTATGAACTTTTACTTATTATTTTATCAGCATCTTTTATTTTATTGTATTCCATAAAGTTGTCTCCTTGTTAGTCTATTATAACATGGCTCAGGTTAGTCCGCAACTACCGTGAAGTTTCTTCGATGTCGACACTGAATTTGTATACGACAGGAGATAAGTAAGTCTTTTCATTGAATAAGATTTCTTTTCGATCTATGATGTGATATTTAGGCTTTTTTCCCAAGTCGAAGACATAATAAATTTTATAAAAATCGTCTATTTTCAATCTTTCGAGTTCGTTCGCTGTGAAGTAAAAATCCAAATGGCTTCCCAATTTAGCACTGTGAGTTTTTACTTCGATATGTAATGGAGTTCCATCTACTTCGAACGATTCGATATCATATCCGAGTGCGTCGTTTAAAACTATGTGCACTTTTTCGGCGAGATCTTCTCTTTTAGAAGAAATGAGTTTTTCTTTTTCGAAATTTAGGACGAGGTTTTCGCCCTTGTTACCTACAATTTTATTTCGTTTTTCAATAGAGGCATAATCGGTAGATTTAGATCGATAGATCTCTTCTCTCTTTTTCCTATGGGGTCCTGAGAATTCAAAATCGACATATGAAAGATGTGGTTTGACATTTTTTAGAAGTTTTAACAACTCTTTATCTTCCATTTGGAATATGTCGTCTAACATTTGAATGAAATAATAATCGGACATAGGCTTTTTGGTCAAAATAGAGTCTTTGTATTTTTTCAATAAAAGTTTTTTCTTTTCGGTATTTTTGTATTCTTTGGGGTCGTACTCGATATGTAAACCTGCGAGGAATCCATCAATTTTTGCTGGATCGAATACGGGCATATAAACGTCAGGATAGTAAGTCGACAGTATTTTTCCTTTGAATACGTCGGCTATTTTGTTACTGGCAATCCCTTCTAGATCGTGATTGTATCCACTGTTCAACAATTTAAGTATTTCTGTTTTGACCGAAGAAAAGGCATCTAGTCCTCCTTTTTCATATTTTTTAGTCGTTTTATATTCTTCATTTCGATTGAAATAAATTCCAAACTTCGATGCATTAGCACCGAGCATACCACCGAGTTTAGTCATTCGACGTTCGAGAAGATAGCAAAAACTACTTTGGCCTCGTTCATCGATATCTTTTCTTCCTATGCAGTAGTCTTCCAGTTCCATGTTCAAGATGAATTCGGGCGTGAATTTTTCTACAAATGCTTTACGGACTTCTAAATCTTCTTTGATACTTTCTTCAAAATCTGCGATTGGATGATTGGCAATGTACTGTTGGATCACGTGGCCGAGGTCATGTTTCTCATCGAGCTCAGGAAATAGTTCCTTTATGGCCAAGACGAGTTCCTCTCTCAACTGCCATGTGAAAACTTCTTTATTTTTATGATGGACAGTTTTGAATGGTATGTTCCAATATCTTTTTGTTCCGTCAGTTTCGATTTGGTCTAGTAGGTCGTATGTTTTGGAAATACTTTTTCCAAAATCATCGATCATTTTTTCTATTCTTTTAGGAGAAGAGCTCATGTATTCGGCAATTTTTTCTCTTGAACTAGTGTGATCGTCACAAAGATAGACGAAAGTGAGTATGTCTAACATATCTTCATTGGTTTCTTTTGTGATGATTTCTATCCATTCATTTTTTGTTTCGACCCTTTTCTCATCCGAGTCCAAGTTTGATTGTGAATATACTTTTTTATATAACTGTTCGCCAATTTCTTTGAGAGGCTGTGGTTTTGGACTTCCTTTGATATTTTTAGTCAAGTCAGGATGTATCAAGGGTACTGAACTCATCGCATATAACTTGATGTCGACGACTTTATTGTTATAGCAAGGATTTTGTACTTCTTTTCTTCCTTCTAGATATAGATACTCGTGTGAAATGATCTCACCGATGGCATGTAGGCCTCCATTAGGGCCTGTGACAAACATCAGTGCGATATCTCCTATGTTCATTTTTGTATTTACACAGGCATTTAATGTGATGATGTTTCCTTCTTTTTCATTCCAAAATTCTGGCCATACATCTATATTGATCGGTTCATAAAAGTATTGTCTCATGCTTTGCATCCTCATTTCTAATAATTATTATAGCATATTTTTAAATGTATTCATGAAAAAAGATCGACGATTTGTTGTCGATCATTATATCCATACTTCTTTTTTTGTTTATGCAGTTTGATAAGGATCCGTTATAGTACCTGTTCCTCTCAAGGTTTTCACGTATTCTGAGCTTAAGTTTATGACCGGTGCCACGGCACCACCGGTGCCATAGACATCCGCATAGTTTAAGGCGCCGCTAGCACCCATACTGAATATACGAGCACTGTTGTCACAACCGTAAGGCGAGAGCGACCAATACCATGAATTTGGATTGTATAAATAATATTTATTATTTGCTGTTCCATACTTTCCTGACCCTGCGGCTACTGTCTCATCCGCGGTTATTAGTCCTATTGGATATGTCAGTGCTCCGTTTCCTTTATTCGTATCGTTTACTGTGAATGCATCATTCTTTTGCAAGCATTTGAACGTTGGAGCACTTGGTGTTGTACTTGAATTCCATACCCCCGTTCTTGCTGTTGCTCCATATGCTGTTACTTGTGTCCCATAACCTAATCCTGTGTCACTACTCAACCCCGTTGATTCCTTTCCTGGTGTACTTCTATCATTACAAAACAGTGTATCTGATACTGCAGTGCCGTAGCCTTTATCTGCTATATTCGTCTTGTACCACGCATCTACTACTCCTTTGATTGTCGAATCTGCTGTATTTGTTTGAGCCTGTGCTTTACTCGTACTAGGGTCAGTTCCTGCTGGCCCATACATCCACCCTACATATTTGTTGTCGTTATAATTTGTATTATATGCTTGATTTGTTTTGATGAATCTATTTGCATCGTTTGCTCCATTCGCATGTGCCTGTGTTCCATCATATATGATTCGGAGTGATCCA
>CAOJEC010000060.1 GCA_948433885.1 uncultured bacterium
TTTTACCGACGAGTTTAAATTTTTCTCATTTATTTTTTCATTTTGGACGAAAAAATGAACGCGCGTATGGAGAATGAACAATATTTAAAATTTTGTCTACCCAAATTATATCGAACGAGCCCCTTTCCTTACAAGACTCTCGATATACGAAAGATTGTAAAAAAAAAGAAAAGATTTCTCTTTTCTTCGAATACTATCTACCCAATACGCTGTTTTCGTCAAAAGTGATTTCTACACCCGCTACGAAAGATTTCCCCATATCAGCATCTTGGTTTTGATGAGTTTCCACAAAACGATAATTTATATCGAAATATGCAGTTTCCCCAGGTCCTATAATTATTTTAGAAGATATAGGACCTGAACTTCTAGGTACAGAAGTCCATCCTTTGATAGTTTTAGTTCCATCCTTGACGATGCTATATTGCAAGTCGTTACTTACAAACGAATTAGCTACGTCCTTAAGATTTATCGTATAAGCAACCGTTTTGCTAGAATTGTTCTTGACACTGAACGATTGCGTTCCTTCAAATCCTGGTAAAATGTTAGCAGCAACCAACTTTCTATAGTAGTCTACTTGCATGAAGTAATTTTCTACAGGTACTTCAGGTTCTACGACAGTTTCTTTGACGATCGTCACAACATAGTTTTTCTTAGTACCATTAGGCGCTGTGACCGTTATGATTACATCGGTCGTTCTATTGGTAAGACTCTTAGTACCAGTTCCATCGACTTTCGACTTAGGATTTTCAGGTTCAGCTTTTATCTTGACCGACTTTGTCGTGTCAGGAACTTTGACGACATACTTAGTTTTATTAGGATCGAAACTTGGACTCAATGAGAATCCATCGACTTCCAATAATTTCAAATTAGTATTGTTTATTTTATCCACACAATTGTAATCGCACTTACCATCACCGTTCGTGTCGCAATTGTAATCACATTTGCCGTCTCCATCCGTATCACAGTTCAAGTCGCACTTTCCATCGCCATCGGTATCGATATTTACATCAGGTCTACCATCGCCATCGGTATCGATATTCACGTCTGGCTTACCATCACCATCAGTATCACAATTTGTATCGCATCGACCATCGTTGTTCGTATCACAATTCAAATCGCATTTGCCATCGCCATCTAAATCGACATTAGTATCAGGTTTACCATCACCGTCTTTATCGATGTTCACATCTGGTATTCCATCACCATCAGTATCACAGTTGACTTCACATTTGCCCGATCCTGTACCTTGATCCTTCTCGTTTTCATCAGGTTTACCATCACCATCAGTGTCGATGTTCACATCAGGCTTTCCGTCACCATCGACGTCGATGTTCACGTCAGGTTTACCGTCCCCATCGGTGTCGCAATTCAAATCGCACTTACCATCGTCATCTATATCTAGATTTATATCTGGTATGCCATCATTATCGGTGTCACAGTTCAAATCACATTTACCATCACCATCGGTGTCCTGTGGAGCTAAATTCTTATCCGGCTTTCCGTCTCCATCAGTATCACAGTTAAAATCACATTTGCCGTCTCCATCTTTATCGATATTCAAATCCGGCTTGTTGTCATGGTTCGTATCACAATTCAAATCGCACTTACCATCACCGTCGGTATCGATATTCAAATCTGGTTTACCATCTTTGTCTGTATCACAATTCAAATCGCATCGACCATCGCCATCGGTATCGCAGTTCAAGTCGCATTTTCCATCACCATCAGTATCGATATTCTTATCGGGAATACCATCACCATTGGTGTCACAATTCAAGTCGCATTTTCCGTCTCCGTTAGTATCTTGATTCAAGTCACCACAGTTACGGTCACACTTACCATCACCATTGTCATCGCATTTTAACTCGCATTCCAAATCTTTATCTATATCTAAGTTAGTATCAGGCTTCCCGTCCCCATCGGTATCACAATTCAAATCGCACTTGTTGTCACCATCTAAATCGATATTGATATCTGGGAATCCATCGCCGTCAGTATCGCAGTTGATGTCGCACTTGCCATCACCATTCGTATCTTTATCTGTCAAATTTTGATCCGGTTTACCGTCTCCATTTGTATCACAATTGAATTCACATTTACCATCTTTATCGGGATCCAAATTCACATCGGGCTTTCCGTCTCCATTTGTATCACAGTTCAAATCACATTTACCATCTTTATCGGTATCGATATTTATATCGGGCTTACCATCACCATCGATATCGCAATTCAAATCACACTTACCATCATTGTTCGTATCGCAATTCAAATCGCATTTGCCATCGCCATCTAAATCGACGTTTTTATCAGGAATGCCATCACCATCGGTGTCACAGTTTTTGACACATTGTTCTTTATCTTTCAAATTTGAATCCGGTTTATCATCATCGTTTTTATCTACGTTCACATCTGGTTTACCATCGTGATCGATATCGATATTCAAATCCGGTTTATTGTCTCCATCGGTATCGATATTGGTATCAGGTTTACCATCACCATCGTTGTCGATATTCACATCGGGCTTACCATCACCATTTGTATCGCAGTTCAAGTCACACTTGCCATCGCCGTCGGTATCTTGATTGATAGGGTTTCTTTCTCCTTTACCATCTCCGTCATCATCACAGGCGAAATCGCACATGTAATCCCCATTCGTGTCGATGTTCGTGTCGGGTATACCATCTCCATCGGTATCGCAGTTGATGTCACATTTGCCATCGCCATCTCGATCGACGAATATATCCGGTTTCCCGTCATTGTTCGTATCGCAGTTCAAATCACATTTGCCGTCCCCATTGGTATCGCAATTGAGATCACATTTACCATCGTCGTTCGTATCACAATTCAAGTCGCATCGACCATCGCCATCGGTATCGCAGTTCAGATCACATTTGCCGTCCCCATCTTGATCGATATTCAAGTCTGGAATACCATCGCCATTTGTATCACAGTTCAAGTCGCATTTTCCATCACCATTCGTGTCCTTGTTTATCTCGACACAATTTTTATCACACTTGCCATCGCCATTCGTATCACAATTGAGTTCACACTTCTTATCGTGGTTCGTATCGATATTCAAGTCTGCTTTACCATCGCCATCGGTATCGCAGTTCAAGTCGCACTTGCCATCGTCATCTATATCCAAATTCAATTCAGGGAATCCATCACCATCGGTGTCACAGTTCAGATCGCACTTGCCGTCTCCATTCGTATCCTTGTCGACTAAGTTCTTATCCGGCTTTCCGTCCCCATTCGTATCGACATTGAAGTCGGGTTCCTTATCACCATCGTAATCTAGATTCAAGTCTGGTATTTTATCCCCATCGGTATCGATATTAATATCCGGTTTCTTATCGTCATTCGTATCGATATTTATATCAGGTCTACCGTCTCCATTCGTATCGATGTTGATATCCGGTATCTTATCCCCATTTGTATCGATATTTACGTCGGGTTTTCCATCGCCATCGATATCGATATTGTAGTCTGGCAATCCATCGTTGTTCGTATCACAGTTCAAATCACATACAGCGTCATAATCCGTATCGATGTTAGTCTCGGGTCTCTTATCTCCATTCGTATCACAATTCAAATAACAAACATTCGTATTGTCAAAATCCAAATCTATATCCGGTCTACCATCACCATCGGTATCACAGTTGAAATCACAAAAACCATCACCATCTATATCTTTATTTACTAGATTAGTATCCGGTATACCATCACCATCGGTATCCAAATTCCATCTTGCAATTCTATCGTTATGATAGTCTATATTGATGAGATAAGTTTGTCCATCTGCTCCCGTTACCAAACAGTTGATATCACATATTCCATCTCCATTTGTATCGATATTGGTATCGGGTACTCCATCTCCATCCATATCGCAATTCAATGTACATGTTCCATTGTTAAACAACGAAAAAGACATCGCGAAGAACATAATAATCAAGAACAAAAGAATGAGCAAAATTATGAAGAAAATTTTCCTTCTATCACGTTCATCTTCCTTGACTAATTCTTCCATCTGTTTTTCTTTATCAGTATCGATCACGACTTCTTCATTCAAATCTTTTTCATATTCTTCCATTTGACAGTCTCCTCTACTATTGTTATATACAGTATATCATAGCCCAAATCGTTTATCAAGAAAATCACTTTATTTATCTTTAAAAATTGCTCACCAAAAATGATCGACCACTTCGTGTTCGATCATTTACCGTACTTCGTACGTCCCTTCCACTTTCTTACGAAAGCGGTCCAAAACTTCATTCTTTTGTGTCCGTTTCCTTCGCCCCATTTTCTCGAAGCTTTTTCCATCCCTCCCCGCTTACGCGGCTTGGTATGGATCTGTTGTTGTTCCTGT
>CAOJEC010000061.1 GCA_948433885.1 uncultured bacterium
TCGCTTAGCGAGCAGATTTTTGTTTGCTTCGCAAACTTCCTTAAGGGTATTAAAAAATACCGCCCACAAAAGCGATATTTTTAAATCGTTCATTCTACTGTTACCGATTTAGCCAAATTTCTAGGTTTATCGATTGAACAATTTCTAAGTCTAGCGACTTCGTATGCGATCAACTGCAAAGGAATCGAACTTATAATTGCTTCTAAGCCCACCATCTCTTTTGGAATGATAACTTTTTTATCGTAAAAATCTCCGATCACATTACAACGTTCACTTACAATTAAAATTACAAAAGCCCCTCTAGATTTAACTTCCTTAATATTGCTGATTGTCTTATCCCTAATCTTTTCATCAGTAATGACAGATATGACAGGGGTTCCTTCTCTAATGAGAGATATAGTTCCATGTTTCAATTCGCCTGCTGCATAAGCTTCACTGTGAATATAAGATATTTCTTTTAGTTTTAAAGAACCTTCTAAACAAATCGCATAATCGATCAATCTTCCTATAAAAAATACATCATCATGTTCATAGATTACATCAGCTAACTCTTTATAAACTGCTCTTTCATTTATCATCTTCTCGATGACTAATGGAACTTTTACCATTTGCTTATATTCATCTTTTTCTAATTTATCCTTGACTGACATCAAAAACAAGATCGTAGATTGAGCTAAATATGCTTTAGTCGTCGCGACCGCTATTTCGCTTCCTGCTAGAGTATAAATTACTTCATCAACTTCGCGAGCAATAGAACTTTCTTTTACATTCACTATTCCTAAAGTATGGGCTCCAAGAGAAGATGCAATTTTAATTGCCGCCAAAGTATCTGCCGTCTCTCCAGATTGCGAAATTGCAATGACCAAATCTCCTTCGTTCAAAAATGATGATTTATATTTGAATTCACTAGCCAACTCGACGGTCACTGGAATATGCAAATTTTTTTCAAAAAGATATTTTCCTACGAGACCTGCGTGCCATGCACTTCCACACGCCACGATCGTTATATTTTTGTAATTAGATAAATCTGGTAAATTCACATATCCTTGATCGGTGACATACTTCATCAAAATAGTCTTGATCACCTCGGGTTCATCATAGATCTCTTTCAACATAAAGTGCTCGAATTCCCCTTTATCAGAATCCGCAAAAGCTCCATCGTATTCTTTTATTTCGTGTTCACGATGTTCACCATCATAGTCGTATAGCTCTATTCCCTCGGATTTGACTATAGCAAATTCTCCATCTTCGAGAGTAACATATTTTTTAGTTTTGTCCAAAATAGCATGAATATCGCTGGCGACATAACACTCGTCAATACCAAAACCGATTACTAATGGACTCAAATTTTTGATTACAAATATCCTATCTTCTAATCCTTTCAAGATAAAAGCAATCGCATATGAACCTTTTACCATCTTTTTAAATTCCATGATGGCTTTCATCATATCTCCGGTTTTATAATACAAATAATCCAATAAAGCAGCACCCACTTCTGAGTCCGTATCCGATTCGAAAGAAACTCCATCGGCAATCAACTTCTGTTTTAATTCCATATAATTTTCTAAAATACCGTTATGTACTAACGTTATCGATCCACTTCTATGAGGATGCGAATTTTTTTCATCGGGCACTCCATGCGTAGCCCATCTAGTATGTCCTATACCTAAATTACCCGAATCAAGATGTTCGACCTTCTTTTCCAAATTTACAATTTGTCCAACCGATTTAACCAAGAAATCTTTATCTTCACCGAAAACAGCAATGCCTGCCGAATCGTATCCTCTATATTCGAGTTTTTTCAACCCACTCAATAATACCGGTAATGCACGTTTTTCTTTACCAATATATCCGATTATACCACACAAAAAATTTTCCTCCTTTGGTATTTGTTGATATTTGCGTGGTATATACTTTGTTATAATTTCGATTTTATTTTTTATATATAACTTACGATCCGCAAAACCGGAATAGCATCCGCCGAACATTTCGATAACTATTCTCCTCGTCACCCACATTGGGCCTGGCGCTAGTCGAGAACCGATCCTTTCTTTGTATCTCGACTTTACTATATAAAGTATATTACAAATTATTAAAAATATCAAACTATTCAAAATTATATTCTATTATATCCTATGAGTTAATTTATTGGTAATTTATGCTATATGAAGTCGATTTCACATTGTTTTTTGCCGTACCTGTGGTATAATCTAACTATAGGAGGAAAGTTATGAAGAAATTTTTTGAAAAATATGATTTGATCAAAGTTTCTGGAATTCTCGTACTAGTAGCCGTCATATTGACTTGGTTATTTCCGTACAGCTATTTTAATGGAACTCAATTGGTAGAACAAGAAATCACTCGTGTCGGAATAACAAACTTTTTCCAATACGCAGTTGATGGTCTTCGTTACTTCACAGTTCTAGCAACTTTCTTGTTCGTAACAGGTGGGTTTTATCAAGTCCTATCGAAGCGACCAGGATATCAGAAACTAGTCAAAACTATTGGCGAAAAATTAAAGGGACGTGAAATTCCAGTAGTACTGTTTGTTTCTTTAATATTCTCATGCTTGGGTAGTTTAGTTACCGAATATTATCCATTGTTGGCAATTATTCCGTTTGTAATTACTATCTACAACATAATGAAAATCGATAAAATCACTGCATTCGTATCGACTTTCGGTGGATTACTAGTGGGAGCACTAGGAAGTACTTACAGTACTAAAGTAGCAGGAGCGATCTTAGAAGGCTTCAAAGCAGACATTGCTGACGTCTTGACGACTCAATCGATATTGTTTGTAATTACATTCGTTGCACTCAACATTTTCATGATTCTTAGATTGAATAAAACTAAGAAAGATAAAAAGTTCGAAGAATACGACAAATTTGCAATCGATACGACTAGCAAAGACGAAAAGAAAGCAGATAAAAAAAGCGCCAAAGTATGGCCTTATGCACTCATGTTCGTTCTCATGTTCTTGACAATTTCTATGGCATATTTACCATGGGAAAAGTATTGGGAGATAACACTTTGGAAAGAAGTTACTACTTGGCTAAATGAATTCTCAATTGCCGGCGTACCGATATTATCGTATATCACTGGCACACTCAAAGAATTCGGTGCTTGGGATATTTATCATACGATGTTCGTCATGCTTTTTGCAACATTGTTAGTAAAATGTTTTGGCAAAGTATCGTTCGACGAAATCATCGAGAGTTTTGGCGAAGGATTCCAAAAAATTGCATCTACTGTCGTAGCTATGCTCGCTGTCTATTTGGTATTAGAATTCGCTTTTGAATTCCCAGTATTACCAGCTGTAATAGCGTGGTTCGAAAGTCTTACGACTGGCTTCAGTGCATTCTTCGCATCATTAGGAGCATTTGTTACTTCTATTTTCAGCGTCGAAATGCAATATGGAATAGCTCTAACTGGTACTTATTACGCAACAGCATACGCGGACAAATTATCTACTTTAGTAATTATATTCCAATCTATGTTTGGATTAGTAAGTTTCTTCATCCCATCGAGTGCAATCTTGATGATCGGTCTATCGTATTTGGATATCAAGTACAAAGACTGGATGAAATTCATATGGAAATTCTTACTCATCATGTTCTTAATAATAGCAGTCATGATCGCCATAATTGCATAAATTTGCTTGCCAAATAGGCGGGCTTTTTTATATTTAAGTTGTGTTCAACATTATGACTGATAAATGAAAAAAAGTATGGTATAATTAAT
>CAOJEC010000062.1 GCA_948433885.1 uncultured bacterium
ACTTGGCACTTACATTTGCCGTATTCAAAGTTGCATCCATTGGAGTAACTTCTCCCATCGCGGTGAAGTATGCATAAGAGACACTTCCTACGATCGTCAAAATTGATGCAATCGCGACTAACAAACATAGCATTCTTTTTGTTTTCAAATTCATAATAAAAGCCTCTTCTCTTCTAGAATAGATTATCACAAACAAGAATAATATCTTGTCGTTTTATGACTACTATGTCATATCTATCTTGTAACAATTATACAACGAATGTTTTGTATGCACAATTATTAATATCATCATATCTAGATAAATATCTATATCTAATATTTAAACATAAAAAAATAAAGCCTCTACTGGTCTTTCAATAATACTCTTTATTTTTTCACGACTAGATAAAATTACCACTTAGTCATCCATAAAAAAAACGATCAAGTTCGATCTAATGTTTATGACAACTTTCGACAGCACTTTTGATAGTCGCGATCGATTTTTTTAGTTTTTCAGTTTCTTGTTCGTTCAATGGAATGTAAATTTTCTTCAATACTCCTTTGCTATTCACTATAGCCGGTGTCGACACACACACCCTATTAATGTCGTCATAGCACGAGACAGGTAAGATTATATTTTTGTCCTCGAGTATGGCAGAAGTTATCCTGACTAAACACATGCCTATCCCATAGTAAGTAGCACCTTTTCTCTCGATTATTTCATAAGCCGAATTGCGAACTTCCACTTCCAATTGTTCCTTTTCTTCGTCACTCAAAAATTCATCTAAACTAGTCAAAGCGACCGAAGCATTACTCCAAGCAACGAATTCACTATCCCCGTGTTCTCCGATGACAAACGCTTGAATATCTTTAGGACAAATTCCTATCTTCTCGCTGATCAAATATTTCAATCTAGCCGTATCCAAAGTTGTTCCCGACCCGATCACTTTTCCGGCTTCGAAGCCCGAATATTCCAAAGTCAATTGGGTCATGACATCTAATGGATTGGTCGCGATCAAGAATATGCCATCGAATCCATTCTCCATCACACTTTTGACGATCGAAGAGAAAATGCGACTGTTCTTGTCGATCAAATCCATTCTCGTCTCCCCAGGTTCTTGATTGGCACCAGCTGCAATGACGACGATTTTAGCTTCACGACAATCTTTGTAATCGCCTACTCGCACTTCGACACGCGATGGACTGTACGCTAGACAATGATTCAAATCCATCGCTTCTCCTATTGCACGATCGACATTTAAATCTAATAACACCAACTCATCCACGTATGTGTGTTGATTCAAAAGAGCATAAGCATAACTCATGCCGACATTTCCACAGCCAACTAAAACTACTCTATTTTTCATCATATATCACCAAATTAATTTTATCAAATAATGTAAACAAAGTCCATTAACTAAAAAAAGTGACCATTAAAGTCACTTTTATCTACATGACACTCGGAATTTCGATGACCAAAAGTTTCAATAGTTCCTCGATGAGCTTATTCGTAAGATCGAGTACGAGCAGCCAATCGTTCTTGTTAGTTCCATCTTCCAAACTAGCCATGTGGTTGTTTTGATAAAAATTGTTAGCCAGGACGCACAAATTATACACATAATCAGCAATGTAATGCGGACGTCTTTCTTTGACTGCAAAATCCACACTACTTTGCAATTCCAAAAATTTCAATCTCAAGTTTCTATCGAAGTCATTGTAAATTTCATCGGATAAGGTAATATTCTTGTCGTAATCGCCGATGATTTTTTTGATTCTCAAATAAGTATAGAGAATGTAAGGTCCTGTCTTTCCGACTACACTTGCAAATTTTTCTATATCGAAAATGTAATTTTTTTCCAAATTGTTTTGTAGATCGGCAAATTTGATGATAGCATTGACGATCGTATCGATATCCTCTTCGCTCATTTCTTTGTTCGATTCTTTCAAATTCAAGAACGTCTCCTTGACGTCTTTTATCAAATCGACAAGTTTCAATGTTTCTCCACTTCTCGTCTTGAAAGGTTTACCATCTTTTCCGTTTATTGTTCCAAAGCCGATGTGTTCTAACGAAGTATCTCCGATCAATTCGCTCTTACGCGCTGCTCTAAAAACTTGCTCGAAGTGCAATCCTTGACGTGCATCGACGACATACAAAATGTGATCGGGGTTGTGTCTCTTCATCCTCTCATAGATACATGCCAAATCGGTAGTCGAATAGAGCGATGCCCCATTGGATTTTTCCAAGATGAAAGGTGGCATTTCTTTATTATCGGTCTCTTCCTTGACCTCGATTACTTTCGCTCCTTCGCTTTTCGTGACGACTCCAAGTGATTCGTAATGGGCCTTCATCTCGGGAATAATAGGATAACATTCACTTTCTCCATACCAATAATCGAAATCTACGTCCAAATAGCCATAGATGTTTTCTATTTCGACGATAGATAAATCGTATATCTTTTTCCAAAGATATTGATAGTCTTCTCTTCCGTTTTGCAATTCTTTTGTTATTTCTTCACATTCATCCAAAACGTCTTTATCGACCTTACATAGAGCACTCATCTCTGGATAAACTTTATCCAAATATGCCATGTCGAAATCTATTTCTTCCAATGGAACATCTTTGAAATCCCTTTTTATCGCATATATGATTTCCCCGATTTGTAAACCGTAGTCTCCCAAATGGGCATCCGTCAAAGTTTTGTGTCCTGCAAATCTCAAAATACGTGCGATACTCTCACCGATAATCGCAGGTCTCAAATGTCCAACGTGTAACGGTTTAGCAACATTTGCACCACCATAATCGATGTAAAAAGTTTCCGGATTAGATGGGCGTTTTAAATTGAAATGATCGTCTTTCATCATGAGAGAAACGTATTTATTTATGAATTTACCACTCAATTTTATATTTACGAACCCCGGCTTAACAAAGTCGACTGATTCGAAAAAATCGCTGTAGTTTTCTATTTCATTCAACTTTGCGACAATTTCTTCTCCTACCTCGATAGGATTTTTGTGATAAGTTTTTGCTATCTTGAACGAATCATCACATTGCACATCACATAAATCGGGCCTATTCGAAAGAACGATTTTAGGGTCGATTTCGTAACCCAATTCTGCCATAATGCCTTTTAAAATTTTTTGTAATTCTTCAATATACATATTTTTTCCTCCTAAAAAAAAACACTTGTCTATGTAAGGACGAGAATATTCCCGCGGTACCACCTTACTTATAGCTCAAGTGCACTATCTACTCTTATCTATAACGCTAGATCGGCGAGTTATTTTTATTATAACCAGCTCCGAGACACGTTCGCTTACTTTCTTTATCTCACTTCCACCGTCTGAGACTCTCTATCAAAGTTACAGTAAGTTACTACTCCTCTTCGTCGCTTTTATGTGTCAAATTATATAATAGTTTTCTATATTTGTCAACTGATCCATTTTCGACTTTGATTAGTATATGATAATGTCTTAAGTGTTAGTATTTGATTATGTCCCAAA